>JAVHVB010000307.1:0-2624 GCA_032160775.1 Pseudonocardiales bacterium
CGGCTCGGGTCAAGTGGGGCGACGGGAGCGCTGACGACAGCAACACGACGGTGGCCGCCAACAACTCGGGCGGGTTCGACGTCAGCGGCTCGCACACCTACGGCCACGAGGGCTCCTACCCGGTCCAGATCTTCATCCAGGACGCGCACGACAAGTCGAGCGACAGCGGCGGCTCCACCGCGACCGTCGCGGATGCGCCGCTGGGCGCGTCCGGGACCAGCGCGTCGGCGACACGCGGGCTTCCGTTCGGCGGAACCGTCGCGACCTTCACCGACGCCGACGCTTCGGCCGCGGCCGGCGCGTTCACGGCAGCGATCGACTGGGGTGACCAGACGAGCTCGGCCGGCGCTGTCGCCGCTGCTGACGGCGGCGGCTTCCGGGTGACCGGCTCGCACACCTATGCGACCACGGGATCGCAGGCGGTGTCGGTGACGATCCACGACAGCGGCGGCGCCTCGGTCTCCGCCGGCAGCACGATCGACGTAGGCCCCGCGGCGTTCGTGGTCAGCACGAACTCGCCAGAGACCGGCAAGCACGTGAAGTTCGACGCGTTCAAGCTCGGATCCCAGCACGGCGGCGCGAAGGACTACCGCTGGGACTTGAATGGCGACGGCATCTACGAGCGCGACACGCACGGTGTGCCCGCGCTCGCCGCCACGTTCGGGCTGCCGGGCAGCTACCAGGTGGGAGTGCGCGTGCTCTACGCCGACCACAGCACGTTCACCGGTGAGCAGGCGCTCGAAGTCTCAGGCGCGCCGGTTGCGGGCTGCGGCGTCTACTGCGGCGTGGACTTCCCCTTCCACGGCGGCAGCGAAAGCGGTGGCGGTGCCGCGTGCGAGAGCTCCGTCCGGTTCGGCGTGGTCGACGCGATCGGCGACTGCATCCGCCACACCGGCGCGGTCTACGTGGCCGACGGAACGGTGCGGATCAACGGCATCGACCTGATCCCGGTCGACCCGGAGGCGCACATCACGCTCGACCCCGGCGCGGGCTCGGTCTCGAGCGCGGGCGACGAGGTGACGGTGCAGCTCGGCGAGCTCGTGCTCGGCACGCAGGCCATCGACTGGACCGGTTTGGACGCCGAAGGTGGAGGCGCGCGGGCCTCGCTGCCGGCGCTGCCGGGCGCCGGAACTTTCGAGGGCTTCCCGTTCGTGGGAAGCGCCGCAACCACGCTCACGCACGTGATCAGCCGCGACCCGGCGAACCCGGTCGATCACGGTGTGGCGACGATCGGCGCCTACATCCAGCTGCCCGACTTCATCGGCGGCATCGGCGTGGCGGTCGGCCTCTCGACCGACAACGACAACGGCCTGGCACTGGATCAGCTGCACGTCCACCTCTCAGACGCACGGCTCGAGTTCCTCCCCATCAAGCAGCTCGACATCGACTTCGACGCGAGTGCGTCGCGCTGGGGCGGCGGCCTGCAGGTGGACGTCGGCGCGTACGAGCTGGGCGCGTCGCTCGGACTGCGCCCCGTCGACCCGTCGAATCCCGCCGGTGACCTGACGCTCGACTACATGAGCGCGGCCATCGACAGCCTGAACGTGTCGATCTACGCCGGTGTGTTCCTGCAGCGAATCGAGGCCGGCTTCACGCTCGGGCCACCCGAGAACATCTTCCAGGGCGGCGCCACGTTCAGCTACGGGCCGAAGGTCGCGGGCATCGACCTGATCGACGTCTCGGGAGTGTTCACGCTCACGACGCCGGTGCCGGCGGGCGGGCCGCTCGACTTCAACCTCGCTGGTGAGCTCGACGTGATCTCGTTCCAGGTCGGAACGGCGCAGGCGGACGTGCGCACCGACGGCAACTTCAGCCTCGATGCGCTGATCCGCGTGCCGTATTGGGAGGACGGGTCGCCGACGCCGAACCCGCGCATCCAGGCCGACATGAGCGGCTTCATCGACGGCCCGCACGGCACCTGGGACGTCGAAGGCACCGCGGACGCGTGCCTGGGACCGTGCGTGGGCGTGACCGCGCTGGCGTCCAACATCGCGCTCGCGGGCTGCGTGAACCTCGGCATCGGCGACGCCGGGGCTGCCTACAACTGGAACGACCGGCGCGTGGTCGGCTTCGGCGGCCTCGGCGGGACCTGCGACCTGGGGCCGTGGCGGCCGACGCGGTCGCTGGCCCGGGCCTCGCTCTCACCTCAGGGGCTGGTGCTGCCGGCCGGCATGCACCTGGCGGCGTTCCAGGTGACAGGCCAGGACGCTCCGCCTGAGGTGACGTTCAGTGGTCCGCGCGGCGTCACGGTCACTACGCCGGTCGATGCGCTCGGCGCGAAGACCGCGCACACGTGGCTCTACAAGGACCCCGTAGCGAACACGACCAATCTGGCGGTGTCCGGCGACCTCGGCGGCACCTGGACGATCACTCCGCAGCCGGGCTCGTCGGCGGTCAAGTCGATCACGGAGTCGTATGCACGGCCGCCGGTGTCGGTGAAGGCGCGCGTGGGCGGCCGCGGACGCAAGCGGACGCTGGCCTACTCGCTGAAGCCGCAGCCGGGTCAGAAGGTCCGCTTCGCCGAGCTCGGCAGGAACGTGCGCCGGATCATCGGCTCCGCACGCGGGACTCACGGCACGCTGCGCTTCGCGCCGGCGGACGGCCGTGCGGGCCGGCGCAGGGTC
>JAVHVB010000308.1:0-3015 GCA_032160775.1 Pseudonocardiales bacterium
GATCGGGTCGCCGTCCGAGAACGCGACCAACGCCGGGAGCGGCAACGTGGCCAGCGTCGCCCAGGCGGCGCGGTTGGCCTCAGTGGCCGGGTCGTCGGGCGAGGTCGGCACCAGGCCGGGGAAGGCGCGGGCGCCTGCCTTGTAGCTGTCGTCCGGGAACGGCGCGTCGTAGCCGGCGCGCACCTCGTCGGACATCTCCCGCTTGCAGCCGGCCTGGACGAACCGGCCGATCTCGATCTCCGGCGCGGTCTGGATCGCCTGCCGGAACTGGTGCCAGATCTCCGGCATCTGGTGGTCGCCGGTCGGCAGCCCGGTGTTGGCCGCGACGATGCGCGCGAACCGGTCCGGGTGCTCGGCGACCAGCCGCAGCCCGATCAGCCCGCCCCAGTCCTGCCCGACCAGGGTCGCGCCGCGCAGGTCGAGCACGTCCTCGACCAGGAAGCGCACCCACTCGACGTGCCGCGCGTAGGTGTGGTCTTCGGGCCGGGTCGGCTTGTCCGAGCGGCCGAAGCCGACGAGGTCGGGCGCGATCGCGCGCAGCCCGGCGTCGGCGAGGCGCGGCATCATCGTCCGGTAGAGGAACGACCAGGACGGCTCGCCGTGCAGCAGCAGCACCGGCTCGCCGTCGGCCGGGCCGTCCTCGACCCAGGCCATCCGCAGCGAGCCGCCGTCCTGGTCGGGCACCTGCGTGTAGTGCGGCTCGTAACCGAACTCGGGCAGGCCGGCGAACCGCTCGTCCGCCGTGCGAAGGGTGTTCACCCAGCGAACAATAAAGTTGCCGGCTCTTTCCCGCGCTCCGGGCCCAGGAAGCGCAGACGCCTGCTGGCAATGCTGCCAACCAGAAATAGGTCTACGGTCAGGGCTGAGCCATCCCTGACTTTGTGGAATTCAACCGCAAATCGTCGGTGCATTTGCGGCTCAAACGGGGGAAAGTCTCATGACCGTTCCGACACGTCGGACGTTGTTTGTTTTGGCCACCGGAGCGCTCGCTTTGGCAGGCGCGGCCCTAGTGAGCCCGGCCGCAGGCGGCGCGGCCGGCGGGCATCCGCCAGGCGTCATCGGCAGCCCGATCACCCTGCGAGCGAGCGTGCAGCTCGTCAGCTATGACGTGGCGGCGAACTCCGCCGGCCGCGCCTACATCGGCTGGATGTCCGACGACGGTGCACCCGTGCACCGGTACGTCCACCTGTGCACGCTGCCGGTCGCCGCGACGAGCTGCCAGGGCGGCGTGCAGACGATCTCGGTGCTGGACGATGCGTATGCCGCCGACCTGCAGGTATTGGTTACCGGCGACGACGTCGTGAAGTTGGTCTGGTTCGATCACTCGACTCCGTCAACGCCGGCGATCGTGGTGGCCAGCGCAGCGCGCGGGCAGGATCTGACCGCCGGCCAGTCCTACCCGGGTACGACAGGTCTCGGCCAGTTGCTCACCGCCGAGGTCTCGCCGTCGGGCGAGATCTGGACGGTGACCTACGAGGCCAGCCTGCCGCACCGCGTTCTGGTGCGCCCAGACGTGACCGCTGCCGACGTGCCCGTCTCGACCCCCTACCCGGTCGGTCACGCGCAACTCGCCTTCACCGGAGGCAAGGCCGTGCTCGCCTTCGAGGCGTACAGCTTCACCACCAACACCGCGCACTACAAGGTTCGCTCCGCCGGCGGCGCGTGGGGCGCGATGCAGTCGGTGCCGCACACCTGGACCACCGGCGCCGGTGCCGCGCTCGAGACGACAGGGCACGGGCTGCGGATCGTGACCGGCGTCAACGACGCCTCGTACCGCCCGGTGATCGCGAAGTGGACGGGCAGTGGTTTTACGCCACGGCAGCTGACGGCCGACCACAACGCCTGCGCGCCCTCGTCGCACGACGGGTACGCCGACCCGAGCGGTCGGCTGCTCGACGTGTCGTGGGAGTGCAATCAGGTCACCATCGCGAACTACCCGGACGCCCTGCACGCCGCGCTCGTCCGTATCTCGATCGGGACGAAGGTGGCCACCTACACCCCGCAGATCGCATCCGGCACGCGCGGAATCGCCACGGTCGTCTGGTCGGTCCAGGCGGCGCTCGGGAAGAATGTGCTGCGATTCGCGCACGTACGGCTGCCCGACGCGACGACCACGACCTCGCACAGCGGCACCGGCGGCAAGGTGACTGTCACCGGGCCGCGCACCTGCCTGCCGCCGGTCAACGTGCACGTCGGCTGGACGCATCCGGCGGCGAACAACTGGTCGTTCCGCGCCGGGTCGCTGCGGCTGGGCAACACTGCGATCGCCGGCTCGACGCTCGATGGCGCGAGCCTGACCCCCGGCAAGGCGTACAGCCTCATCGGGACGGCGACCTTCGGCCGCGGCGGCGATCGCAGCACCGTGAAGGCCACGCTCAACTTCCGGAGCTGTGGGACGGGGTAGAGCCCGGTGCGGCGGCAAGCGGCGTAGGGTCGGCCTCCACCACACGCCGCGGCTTGGAGCAACCACGGGGTTTCAGTCCCAGCGAATGGAGAGCTCATGCCGAAGAACAAGGGTGGCCGGGAAGTCCGCAAACCCAAGCAGCCGAAGAAGCCCAGTGCCGCTGCCGCGCAGTCGATCAGTTCGAAGATCAGCGGCCCCGTGCCGAAAGCCAAGTGACGCCGGCACTGCGAGCGTCCGAGCTTCGATCCACATCCCTGCGGACGGTATCGTCGTCACCGTCTGCGGGTGTAGTTCAATGGCAGAACATCAGCTTCCCAAGCTGACAGTGCGGGTTCGATTCCCGTCACCCGCTCCATCCTGAAGGCCTCGGAATCTCGGGGCGTTCGTCAATCCTCGAGTCGACGAGCGTCGCTGGCGCGCGTTGAGCGCACACTGTGCCCCGCGCGGAGATCCGGATCAGGAGACGATGGACCCGGTGTCGGGAAATCGGCGGGCGATTTCGGCGAGATGGGGCTGTTCGTCGCATTCGACGACGCAACGGGCGAACATCCACTGCACCAAGCGGTCGGCATCGAGGTCGACCAGCGATGCGAGGCGTCGCGCGAAGCCGC
>JAVHVB010000309.1:0-18773 GCA_032160775.1 Pseudonocardiales bacterium
CGGGCTCATCTCGCCGCCTCCGCACCACGACATCTACTCGATCGAGGACCTCGCGCAGCTCATCCACGACCTGAAGAACGCGAACAACCAGGCGCGGGTGCACGTCAAGCTCGTCGCCGAGGTCGGGGTGGGCACCGTCGCCTCCGGTGTGAGCAAGGCGCACGCCGATGTCGTCCTCATCTCCGGGCACGACGGCGGCACCGGGGCGGCACCGCTGACCTCGCTCAAGCACGCCGGCCTGCCCTGGGAACTCGGCCTGGCCGAGACGCAGCAGACGCTGCTGCTCAACGGGCTGCGCGACCGGATCACCGTCCAGGTCGACGGCGGGATGAAGACCGGTCGCGACGTCGTCGTGGCGGCGCTGCTCGGGGCCGAGGAGTACGGATTCGCGACGGCCCCGTTGGTCGTGTCCGGCTGCATCATGATGCGGGTCTGCCATCTCGACACCTGCCCGGTCGGCGTCGCCACGCAGAATCCGGTGCTGCGCGAGCGGTTCACCGGCGAGCCGGAGTTCGTCGAGGCGTTCTTCGAGTTCATCGCCGAGCAGGTCCGCGAGTTGCTGGCCGAGCTCGGGTTCCGTTCCCTCGAGGAGGCGATCGGCCAGATCGACGTGCTCGACCGGTCGACGGCGATCGAGCACTGGAAGGCCGACGGCCTCGACCTGGCCCCGATCCTGGACACTCCGGCCAACCCGTACGGCCAGTCACTGACCCGCTCGCGCGAGCAGGAGCACGGCCTCGAACTCGCCCTCGACCAGACGCTGATCGAGTTGTGCGAGGGCGCGCTGTTGGACGGCGCGCCCGTGCGGCTCGAGATGAAGGTGCGCAACGTCAACCGCACCGTCGGCACGATGCTCGGCTCGATGGTCACCCGCAGGTACGGCCCGGACGGGCTGCCGCCCGGGACGGTCGACATCACCTTCCGCGGCTCCGGTGGCCAGTCCTTCGGCGCCTTCCTTCCGCGCGGCGTGACGTTGCGGGTGTTCGGCGACACGAACGACTACACCGGCAAGGGATTGTCCGGCGGGATCGTTGCCGTGCGGCCGGACGAGCGCGCGCCGTTCGCCGCCGAGCACAACGTGATCGCCGGCAACGTGATCGGTTACGGCGCGACCGGCGGCGAGATCTACCTGCGCGGGGTCGTCGGCGAGCGGTTCTGCGTCCGCAACTCCGGTGCGACCGCGGTGGCCGAAGGCGCAGGGGACCACGCGCTGGAGTACATGACCGGCGGGGTCGCGGTCATCCTCGGGCCGACCGGGCGCAACGTCGGGGCCGGCATGTCGGGTGGCTACGCCTACGTGCTCGACCTCGACCACGCACTCGTCAACCGCGAGTTGGTCGACGTCGAGCCGCTGACCGACGAGGACGTCAGCCGGCTGCGGGCGATCGTCGAGGCGCACGTGGCCGCGACGGATTCCGCCGTCGGCCGGCAGCTGCTGGCCGACTGGCCGGCCGCGGTGCCCCGGTTCAGTGCGATCGTCGCGCGCGATTTCCGGCGGGTGCTCGAGGCGACGCGCCGCGCGACCGCCGAGGGCACCGACGTCGACGCGGCGGTGATGGCCGCCGCCCGCTCCTGATCCGTCCGTAGCCCACTCGCGGTGAAGACCGCGGGCACCGGGGGTCAGGCGCGGCGGCCGACGGCGCCGAAGACCGGCGCGTAGATCGTCGGGCCTTGCGCGATCAGCCGGTCGAACGCGGCCTCGTAGCGGCTCAGGTCGTCGGCGGCGATCACGCCTGCGGCGACCATCGCGTCGCGAGCCGCCCAGGACGGTGGCCGCATGGCGCCCTGCACCCGAATGATGTTGAACCAGCCGCGGTAGTCGAGCAACTCCATGCCCGCGGCGGTCAGCATGTCGTCCAGGCGCAACCCGGTCATCAGGTCGTTGCCCTTGGCCGCGTGGAAACGCTGGTAGGCGTCGTTGAGCTCGCTGATGTCCGCGTCCTCGGGCTTGGAGTAGAACGCGCCGCCGTGGATGTCGACCAGGTAGACGTGCCCGCCGGGCCGCACGAGGGTCGCCAGATGGTTCACGATCTGCTGCTCGCTCGGGCCGTTGTGTGCGAGGACGTGCCGCATCATCACCACGTCGCACGACTCGGGCGGCAGTCCGGTGTTGTCCGCGTTCCCGACCTGAACGGTGACGTTCGACCAGCCACTCGCGTCCACCAGCGCCTGCGCCTGGGCAACCGTGCTGCCCACGCCGTCGACACCGAGCACGCGGCCGTCCGGGCCGACCGATTCGACGACCGCCGGGAACATCGCGCCAGGTCCGCACCCCACGTCGGCGACGGTGGCGCCGGGCACGATCCCGGCGAGCTGCCACAGATCGGCCTCAGCGGCTCGCGCGGCCTCGGCCATCATCCGGTACCGGCCCAGCTCGGCCGGGCTCAACTGCAGGGCGTACTCCGGCGCCGCGGGTGCGTCAGTCATGGCGGGAACCTAAGCCCTACCGGCGGGTTTCGCATTCGCCGCCGGGCCTTGCGGCGCGGCCACTACTGTTTGATGTGTGATGCGGCACGCGAAAATCGTCTGCACGCTCGGCCCGGCGACGGACACCCCGGAGCGGGCGCGCGCCCTCGTCGAAGCCGGCATGGACGTGGCCCGGTTGAACTTCAGCCACGGCGTCCACGCCGACCACGGGCGCCGGTTCCACGAGGTCCGGCAGGCCGCCACGGCGGCCGGGCGCAACGTCGCGGTGCTCGCCGACCTGCAGGGTCCGAAGATCCGGCTCGGCACATTCGGCGACGGCCCGGTCGAGTGGGTGACCGGCGAGCGCGTGCGGATCACCGTCGAGGACTGCGTAGGCAACCACGACCGGGTGTCCACGACGTACAAGAACCTCGCCGCGGACGTGAAGCCGGGGGATCGGCTGCTCGTCGACGACGGCAACGTCGCGTTGATCGCGGTGGACATCGAGAACGGCACGGACGTCGTCTGCGACGTGACCGAGGGCGGCACGGTCAGCAACAACAAGGGACTCTCGCTGCCCGGCGTGGAAGTCAGCGTGCCGGCGATGTCGGACAAGGACGCCGAGGACCTCGAGTTCGCGCTCCGGCTCGGGGTGGACTTCATCGCGCTGTCCTTCGTGCGGCGGGCCGAGGACGTCAAGCTCGTGCACCGGGTGATGGACGAGGTCGGCATCCGGGTACCGGTCATCGCGAAGCTGGAGAAGCCGGAGGCCGTCGACCGGCTCGAGGAGATCGTCCTGGCCTTCGACGGGATGATGGTCGCGCGCGGTGACCTCGGCGTCGAGATGCCGCTCGAGCAGGTGCCGATGGTGCAGAAGCGCGCCGTCCAGATCTGCCGGGACAACGCCAAGCCGGTGATCGTCGCGACGCAGATGCTCGAGTCGATGATCAGCCATTCGCGGCCTACCCGCGCGGAAGCCTCCGACGTCGCGAACGCCGTCATCGATGGCGCGGACGCGTTGATGCTGTCGGGGGAGACGAGCGTCGGGAAGTACCCGGTCCAAGCCGTCGCCACGATGAGCCGCATCATCCGGTCGGTCGAGGGCAGCGGGGCGCAGCCGGCCGGCCTGCAACACATCCCGCGCACGTCGGGCGGCGCGATCGTGAAGGCCGCGAAGGACATCGGCGATTCGCTCGGCGCGGTCGCGCTCGTCGCGTTCACCCAGACCGGCGACACCGCGCGGCGGCTGTCCCGGCTGCAGCCCAAGCAGCGGCTGCTGGTGTTCACCCCGCTCGAGACGGTGCAGCGGCAGATGGCACTGCTGTGGGGCGCCGAGGCGCACCTCGTGTGGACGGTGCAGACGACCGACGACATGGTCCGCCAGGTCGACTCGGCCTTGCTGAACCGCGGCGTGTGCCGGCCGAACGATCTGGTGATCGTGGTGGCGGGCACGCCGCCGTCGACGCCTGGGGCGACGAACACGATCCGGGTGCACCACATCGGCGACGTCCTGCGGCATGGATAGGCCTGACGCGGTCGAGACGGAGGAGGGGGCGGTCGGGCAGGAAGCGGTGGACGGGCTCGTCCGGCTGCTCGACCTGGAGCAGATCGACCGCGACATCTTTCGCGGCACGAGCACCAAGTCACGCTGGATGCGGGTGTTCGGCGGGCAGGTCGCCGGCCAAGCGCTGGTCGCTGCCGGCCGGACGGTGCCCGACGACCGGCGAGTGCATTCGCTGCACTCGTACTTCCTCCGGCCTGGGGACCCGGCGATCCCGATCGTGTACGAGGTCGACCGGACGCGCGACGGCCGCTCGTTCTCCACCCGGCGGGTCATCGCGGTCCAGCGCGGCGAGACGATCTTCGCGCTGTCCGCGTCGTTCCAGTTGGACCAGGACGGCATCGACCATCAGTCCCAGATGCCTGACGTGCCGCCGCCGGAATCGTTGCCGGCCCTCGTCAACAGGTACGGCAACTCGCCGGACGCCGCCCGGTTCTACCGGACGATGCCCAAGCCGATCGACCTGCGCTACGTCGACGACCCGCCGTGGCAGCAGCACGCACACGGGCCGCGCGAAGGGCTGAGCCGGGTCTGGATGAAGGCCGACGGCGTGCTGCCCGAGGACCCGCTGCTGCACGTCTGCGTGCTGACCTACGCGTCGGACATGACGCTGCTCGACTCGATCCTCGTGCGGCACGGGCTGGCACCGGGGCTCGACGACATCTCGATGGCCTCGCTCGACCACGCGATGTGGTTCGAGCGTCCGTTCCGCGCCGACGAGTGGTTGCTCTACTCGACGAAGTCGCCGTCCGCCTCCGGTGGACGCGGGCTGGCGACGGGCCGCTTCTTCACCCAGGACGGCCGCCAGGTGTGCAGCGTGGTCCAGGAGGGCATGATCAGGCTCCGCTCCTGAGCTGATCCCACACCGCGTCGATGTGGCGTCGTTCGGTGAGCGGGGAGCCGACTGCCAGGCGCAGCGCCACCTCGCCGTTCACGACGGTGTGCGTCAGGTACGCCTCGCCCGACTCGTTGACGCGCTGCATGAGCGCGAGCGTGGCGTCGTCGCCGGCGCGCAGCCGGAAGGTGACGAGCGCCAGCGGGTGCGGCGCGACCAGGGCGAACCGGTCGTCGGCCGCGACGAGAGCGGCGAAGTGCTGGGCGAGCTGCACGTGACCGCGGATGTGCGCGCGGAGCCCGTCCGCGCCGTACCAGCGGATGACGGCCCACAGCTTGAGTGCGCGGAAGCGTCGGCCGAGCGGGACGTGCCAGTCGCGGTAGTCGATCACCGCGCCGGACTCGGTGGCCGCGTTGCGCAGGTACTCGGGCAGGATCGACAGCGCGCCGAGCAGCGCTGCCCGGTCGGCAACCCAGAACGCGTCGCAGTCGAACGTGGTGAGCAGCCACTTGTGCGGGTTGGTGGCATAGGAGTCGGCGGCGGCCAGCCCGTCGTTGAGCCAGCGCAACTCGGGCGCGACCGCGGCGACGCCGGCCCACGCGGCGTCGACGTGCAGCCAGGCTCCGGCGTCCGCGGCGATGGCGCCGAGTTCGCGGACCGGGTCGACCGCGCCGGTCCCGGTGGCGCCGACCGATGCGACGACGAGGGCGGGCGTGACGCCCGCGGCGCGGTCGGCGGCGATGAGCTCGCGCAGATGGTCGGGACGGGCGGCGAGGGTCGCCGGGTCGACGTCGAGCTTGCGCAACGCGTCCGCGCCGAGCCCGGCGATCCGGCATGCCTTCTCGACCGACGAGTGGGTCTGGTTCGAGGTGTAGACCGCGTACCGGCCCGCGGCCACGCCCTGGTGCTCGGTGCTGCCGCCGCTGACCCTGTGCAGCGCGGCCAGCAGGGCGACGAGGGTGGCGTCCGAGGCGGTGTGCTGGATGACCCCGCCGCCCGGGCCGGTCGACAGGAACTGCGCCGGCAGGTCGAGCAACTCGGCGAGCCAGTCGAGGACCAGCGTCTCGAGCTCCGTCGCGGCGGGCGAGGTCGCCCACAACATGCCCTGCACGCCGAGGCCCGAGGACAGCAGGTCGCCGAGGATCGCCGGGCCGCTGGTGTTGGCCGGGAAGTAGGCGAAGAACGACGGGTGCTGCCAGTGCGTGATGCCGGGCAGCAGCGTCTGGTCCAGATCGCGGAGCACGTCCTCGAACGGCTCGCCGGTCTCCGGCGGGTGCGCGGGCAGCCCGGCGCGGATCTCACCCGGCGCGACCTGCGAGAGAACCGGGAACTGCTCGACTCGCTGGTAGTAGTCGGCGATCCAGTCGACGACCGCGTGTCCCTGCCGGCGGAACTCCTCCGGCGTCATATGACCTGTCACGCCTAGCGAGTCTGCCCGGTCAGGCGCGCGGGGCCGCTCCACCCAGCTACGAACCCTCAAGATCAACAGGGCGGAAACCCGGTCATAGGCGGGTTTCGACCCTGTTGATCATGAAAGCGGTGGCCGGAGTGCGGTCGCGGTTTGGCGGTACCCCCGGTGGGATTCGAACCCACACTGTATGGATTTTGAATCCATTGCCTGCTGCCAATTGGGCTACGGGGGCCGTAACTCGTAGGTCATCTTAGTTTGGCTAGGCTGGGCTCTCGTTCAGTGTCGAACTGAGAGGTACCCGTGGCTGCCGCCCCGACTCCCCCCGAGTCGCCCGAGTCGCCGATGCGGGTCCTCATCGCCGAGGACGAGGCGCTGATCCGCCTCGATCTGCGCGAGATGCTCGAAGAAGAGGGCTTCGTCGTGGTCGGCGAGGCCTCGGACGGCGAGCACGCGGTCGCGCTGGCCAAGGAACTCACGCCGGACCTGGTCATCTGCGACATCAAGATGCCCAAGATGGACGGCATCCAGGCCGCCGCGCAGATCACCCAGGCGCGGATCGCGCCGGTCGTCATGTTGACCGCGTTCAGCCAGCGCGACCTCATCGAGCGGGCCCGGGACGCCGGTGCCATGGCGTACCTCGTCAAACCGTTCCAGAAGCGCGACCTGCTGCCGGCGATCGAGATGGCCACCTCCAGGTTCGCCGAGCTCCGCGCCCTGGAGGCGGAGGTGAGCGACCTGCGCGAGCGACTCGAGGCGCGCAAGCTCATCGAACGTGCCAAAGGCGCGCTCATGACCAAGCACGGGCTGAGCGAGCCTGAGGCCTTCCGCTGGATCCAGCGGGCGGCGATGGACAACCGCACCTCGATGCGCTCGGTCGCCGATCTGGTGCTCAGCGGTGACCCCGCTCCGGGCGACGCTACTGGTGAGTAGCCGGACAAAACGGTGCGAAGGTGCGGTTGAGATTTGGTTACGACCGACGCGCGGGCCCAAGGTCTGGTTCCGGTCGGTACTTCTTTGGGCTAACGTCCGGCCAACCGGTGCCGCAGTTCGGTGGCGCCGTCAACTCAGATTTGACCTCACAGGAGGCTCAGCAGTGCGATTTCGCCTAGTAACCACAGCGGTCGCCTTGGGCGCGGCGGGTGCGTTGGCACTGGCCGGTTGCTCGAGCAGCGGGAATAACAGCGGCAGCACCGGTGCCCCGACCGGCGGCCTGAACAACAGCCAGTCCGGCGGCGGTGGCCCCCAGAAGACCTACAAGATCGGCTTCGTGGGCGCCCTTTCCGGCGACTACGCCCAGCTCGGCATCAACGAGAAGCAGGGCGCCGAGCTCGCGATCGAGCAGGCGATGGCCTCGGGCAACTACGACTTCAAGGTCACCCTCAGCGCGCAGGACAGCCAGGGCGATCCGACCCAGGCCAAGCCGGCAGCCGCCACGCTGATCGCCGACCCGAACGTCGTCGCCGTCATCGGCCCGGCGTTCTCCGGCGAGAGCCTGGCCGTCAACCCGGACTTCTGCGCCGCGAACCCGCCGATGCCCACCGTCACTCCGTCGGCGAGCAACGGCACGATCCAGGACCAGGGCTTCAAGTGCTGGCACCGGATCATCCCGAACGACAACGTCGAAGGCGCCCAGGGTGCTGACTGGCTGGCCCGCACCGGCGCCAGGAAGGTCTTCGTGCTCGACGACGCCAGCCCGTACGGCCAGGGCGTCGCCAAGACGGTGATCAGCGAGCTCAAGGCCAAGAAGGTGACGGTGCAGAGCGACTCCGTTCCGGCCGCCACCACGAAGAACTACGACCCGATCGCCAACACGATCACCAACTCCGGTGCCGACGCGGTCTTCTACGGCGGCTACGACGCCCAGACGGCCCTGCTCGCGAAGGCGCTCAAGTCGGCCGGCTTCAACGGCCGCAAGGTTACCGGTAACGGCAGCAAGGACTCGACGTTCACCAAGAACGCCGGTCCGGCGGGTGACGGCTGGTACTTCACCTGCGGTTGCCAGGACGCCACCACGGCGCCGTCCGCGGCACAGTTCGCGGCCGACTACAAGGCCAAGTGGGGCGAGGACCCGTCGACGTACTCCCCGGAGGCCTTCGACGCGGCTAACCTGCTGATCGACTCGATCGCCAAGGCCGAGGCCACCGGCACGGTCGACCGGACGAGTGTCCTCACGGCATTGAACGCCGAGGACTTCACCGGTATCACCACCCAGATCAAGTTCGGCGCCGACGGCGAGGTCGTCGCGGAGAACCTGATCGTGAATCTGTTCCAGCAGAAGAACGGCGTGATCAGCAGCCTCGGTGACATCAACCAGCTGAACTGACCACGCGCGAACACCGCAAGGCGTAGAAGGGGGCGAATCGGCTGACCGTCGGTTCGCCCCCTTTCCGCTGGGTACTTGCAGAGGAGCGATAGGCGTGCACAACTGGATGGTGGTTCGGTGAGCGCTGTGAGCATTGTCGCCGCCTCGGACCTCACCGCGCTGGCTTCCACTCACGGGGTCGACTGGTTCCATCAGCTGCCCCAGAACATCGTCATCGGCCTGCAGCAGGGCGCGCTCTACTCGCTCGTCGCGCTGGGTTACACGCTCGTGTACGGCGTGCTGCAGCTGATCAACTTCGCGCACAGCGAAGTATTCATGTCTGGTGCCTTCGGCAGCTATCTGATCATCAACCTGATCCTCACGCACATGCACGTGTCGGGTGCGATGGTCTGGGTGACCATCGCCGTCGGCATGCTGACCGGCGCGATCGTCGGCGCAACCGTCGCGTGGGCGCTGGAAAAGATCGCCTACCGAACCCTTCGACGACGAGGGGCCCCGAAACTGGCGTTCCTGATCAGCGCGATCGGCGCGTCGCTGTTCCTCTCCAACCTCGCCGGGAAGTTGTTCAACCACCTGTCGAACAACTCCTTTCCGACGTACTTCAACACGGACAAGGTGCTGTTCCGGATCGGCACCGCACGCATCCAGCTGCTGGTGCTGATCATCATCGTCACCGCGTTTGCGATGATGATCTTCCTCGACCGCCTGGTGAACCACACCAAACTCGGCCGCGGGATCCGCGCCGTCGCCGAGGACGCGCCGACCGCGGCGCTCATGGGCATCGACATCGACAAGACCATCTCCCGCACCTTCGTGATCGGCGGCGCGCTGGCTGGCGTGGCCGGCTTCATGTTCGGGACGGCGTTCGGCGTCAGCTACACGATGGGCTTCTCGCCCGGCGTCAAGGCGTTCGCGGCCGCGGTGCTCGGCGGCATCGGCAACATCCGCGGCGCGATGATCGGCGGGCTGATCCTGGGCCAGGCCGAAGTGCTCGTCTCCGCGCTCCCGTTCATCGGAGCCGCGTACAACGACGTCGTCGCGTTCGTGGTGCTGGTACTGATCCTGCTCGTTCGGCCGACCGGCATCCTGGGCGAGCGGCTGGGGCGGGCAGCATGAACTCACCCCACGAAATCGCTCCGCAAAGAACGCTCCACGATTCCACAGGGGCCCCGAGATGAACGAGGTCACCAAGCAACACGTGAAGCGGCTGGTCCTCTGCCTGCTCGGCAGCGTTCTGCTCGCGATCATGATCGGCCCGCAGGAAGGCACGCTGACCGACTTCGGGATCTCGTTCCACGATGCCGTCCTGAAGCCCCGGATTGGCTTCTTCCTGGCCATCGGGGTGCTGATCTACCTCGCGATCACGTTCTGGCCACGGGTCCGGCCGTACATCAGGCGTCCCGGCGTCGTGCCATTGGCGAGTGGCGTCGTGCTGGTTTTCGTGTCGCAGGCGGTCATGAACTGGTACGACCCGCTGCTGGTCCTGCGCACCAGCGCCAAGTTCAGCACGCTCCGAGACGTCGTTGACAAGACGTCCGGACTGGACAGCACCACGACGTGGTTCTTCGTGCAGTACGGCTCGTGGACCCTCGTCGCGATTGCGGTGCTGGCGACTGCCGCGTGCCTCGTCACCGGGATCCGTCCGCTCGGCTACCTCACCACGGCGGCCGGCCTGGTCGGGGCGGTCGTTGCCTGGATGGCACACCAGGACGTGGTCGACTTCGGCGAGAAGGGTCAGCTCGGCTTCGACCACTCGCTCGGCGCGTACGTCGACGTCGTCGCGTTCCTGGTGCTGGCCGGCGCCGGGATCGTTGCTGCGCGCTCGCGCCGCGAGATCGCCGACACCGGGGGATTTGCGACCAGCGTGATCGAGTGGCGCCCCGGCCTGCCGTTCGCGGTCGTGGGCAGCCTGTTCGGCGTGTTCGCGTTCACGAGGATCACCTGGGTCAGCCCGCTGAGCCTGAACGACAACTTCGGCGACACCGGGTCGGATTTCAAGGGTTACCCGATCTCCTCGCTCGCCTCGAACTACCTCGATTGGCTCGGCTGGCTGCTGTTCGTGGGCACGGCCGTACTCGCGCTCGCCGCGACGCTGCTCGCGCACCGGTTGCTGGCGTGGGCGGCCGCAGTCGTGTCGCTCGCCGGCGTCGTCTGCACGTTCTTCTCGATCAAGTCGATGACCGAGGTTGCCGCCAAGGCGGCGCCGCAGCTCGGCGTGACCTGGCAGAACCTCGGCATCGGCGGTTACGTGGCGTGCATCGTGTTCACGCTCTTCGCCGCCGGGTCGGTGCAAGCCGCGGTCGCCGCGAAGTCGCAGCCGGTGCCCACGACCGAACCAGCTGCCACGAGCAAGGCCCTGCCGTTCACCAAGTTCGTCAACCAGGCGCGTACCGCCCGCGGGCGGGCGATGGTCATCGCGGTGCTCGGCTTGGCGCTGTTCTACCCGCCGATGCTCACAACCCGCTGGCAGGCGGCCCTGGTCGCGTCGATCGGCGTGTACGTGTTGCTCGCGCTCGGCCTGAACGTCGTCATCGGCTGGGCCGGCCTGCTCGACCTCGGCTACATCGCGTTCTTCGAGGTCGGCGCGTACACCACGGCCTACTTCGTCGGCGCGTTGCCGAAGAAGCCGCCGGACTGGCTGACGCTCAAACCGCTGGAGACGATTCCGCTCTCGATCCTTGCCTGCCTGCTCGCCGGGGTCGTGCTGGGTGCGCCGACGTTGCGGCTGCGCGGGGACTATCTCGCCATCGTCACACTCGGCTTCGGTGAGATCATCCAGTTGCTGGCGCTGAACGACGTGGGTGGGCTGACCGGCGGGACGACCCGGGCGCCGCACATCGCGCACCCGAGGATCGATCTGCCGGGCATCGACATCACCTGGGGTCAGGACTCGTTGCCCTACTGGTACCTGCTGCTGGTCATGCTGGTCGTGGTCATCGTCCTGTTCTGGCGACTCGAAGCCTCCCGCCTCGGCCGAGCGTGGGCCGCGATCCGGGAGGACGAGGTGGCCGCCCAGGCCTCGGGCGTGAACACGTTCCGGGTCAAGCTGCTCGCCTTCGCGATCGGCGCTTCGACCTCCGGCTTGGCCGGCACCTTCTACGCCAGCCAGATCGGCTACTTCGACCCGACGCTGTTCACCCTGCAGCTGTCGATCCTGATCGTCGCCTATGTCGTGTTCGGTGGCATGGGATCGCTCATGGGCGCGATGGCCGGCGCGGCCGTGCTCACCTGGCTGCCCGAGTTCCTCAAGGACCAGGTCCCGCAGCCGGACCGGCCGCTGTGGATCGGCGCGCTGGTCCTGCTCATGATGATCTTCCGTCCGGAGGGGCTCATCCCCGAACGCCGCCGTAAGGCGGAACTGTCCGGCCTGAGCGGGATCTCGTCGGCCGAGGTCGGCGCAGTGCCCGCATCGGAGGGACTGTGATGGCCGAGCCGCAGCTCGAACACGCACCGGAACGCGATGTCGTCTTCGACGTCGAGCACGTCACCCTGCGCTTCGGTGGGGTGGTCAGCCTCAACGACGTGTCCATGCAGTTGTACCGGGGCGAGATCCTGGCCGTCATCGGCCCGAACGGGGCCGGTAAGACGTCGCTGTTCAACTCGCTGACCGGCGTCTACACGCCGCAGATGGGCGAGATCGCGCTGCGCGGTCGGCCGGGCGCCTCGCCGGTGCGGGTGATCGGCAAGAAGACGCACGACATCAGCCACTACGGCGTGGCGCGTACGTTCCAGAACATCCGGCTCTTCCGCGCGCTCACTGCGCTGGAGAACGTGAAGGTCGGCGTCGAGACGCGGCAGAAGTCCGGACCGATCGCGGCGATGCTCGGCATGCCGTGGCAGCGCCGGGAGGAGCGGCAGAGCACCGAGCGCGCCTACGCCCTGCTCGCGGAGGTTGGCCTGTCGGAGCACGCGAACGACCTCGCGAGCTCGCTGGCCTACGGCGAGCAGCGGCGGCTCGAGATCGCCCGGGCGCTCGGCACCGAGCCCGGCGTGATCCTGCTCGACGAACCGGCGGCCGGCACGAACCCGAACGAGAAGCGTGAACTCGCCGAACTCATCCGGCGGATCAACGTCGAGCGCAACATCAGCGTGCTGCTCATCGAGCACGACATGAAGCTCGTCATGTCGGTGGCGTCGCGGATCGTGGTGCTCAACTTCGGCGAGAAGATCGCCGAGGGCTCGCCGCACGAGATCCAGCGGAACCCCGCTGTCATTGCGGCCTATCTCGGTACCGACGCCGAGCACGCGCAGGCCGACGTCGAGTCGCAGCCGGAGCTGCATCTCATCGACACCACCGGAACCGTGCCGACCGAGGACGCGCCGGCCGAGGAGGAGCAGCCCGGTGAGTGAGCCGACGAACGGGGACCGACCACTGCTCGAGGTGGACACGATCGAGGTGCGCTACGGCGCGATCACCGCCATCAAGGGCATCAGCTTCACCGTCGGAGAGGGCGAGATCGTCGCGCTGCTCGGCGCCAACGGCGCCGGGAAGACGACCACCCAGAAGACGGTGTCCGGGATGATGCGGCCGGCGTCCGGATCGATCACCTTGGACGGGCAGCGCATCGACGGCATCCCAGCGCACGACCTGATCCGGCTGGGCGTGTGCCACGTGCCCGAGGGCCGGCACGTGTTTCCGCGGATGACGGTGGCCGAGAACCTGGACATGGGTGCGTTCCGGTTCAAGACCGTCGACAAGGCCGATCTCAGCCGGGTGCTCGAACTCTTCCCGCGACTGGGCGAGCGGATGAAGCAGCAGGCCGGGACGCTGTCCGGCGGCGAGCAGCAGATGCTCGCGATCGGCCGGGCGCTGATGGGCAAACCGCGGCTGCTGCTTCTTGACGAGCCGTCCATGGGCCTGGCCCCGATGGTCGTCGCGCAGATCTTCGAGATCATCAAGGAGATCAACCAGTCCGGCGTGACCGTCCTCCTGGTGGAGCAGAACGCCGCTCAGGCCCTCGCCCTTGCCAACCGCGGATACGTGCTGGAGACGGGCGAGATCGTGCTGCAGGGCACCGGCGCCGAACTGCTCGCCGACGACCGGGTGCGGGCCGCCTACCTCGGCGAGGAGATCGCGGCATCCTAGCCACCAGCGGCCGGATCGGTACAGATCGGGTACAGCTAGCTGCCACGGCCGGATCCCGCGTACCGGGCTCCGGCCATAGGGCCTATCGTGTGCCAAGGCTGTTCACGCAGCCGCTTCCCTGGGGGGCGTTCACAGCGCCTGGAGGTTACTTGTGTCTCGTGTCAACGTGCGGGTCCGGCCCGCGACGCACGACGACATCCCTGCCCTGGTGCAACTGCTCGAGCACGCCGATGCGAGTTCCGGCCTGTTCAGCGGCCGGCCGCTGCACGACCCGACAGCGAGCCACCTCGCCGAGCGGTTCGCCGAGATCGTCGACTCCGACCTGTGGCTGCTCGTCGCCGCCGACGAGGCCGGCGGCGCGGTCGGCATGCTGGCCGCCAAGCCGGACACCGTCGGCGCCATCGACCTGACGCGCGTGCTGCACGTGACGCAGATCCTGGTCGATCCCGCACATCGCCGCCGGGGTATCGGCCGCGCCCTGCTGACCGCGGCCGTGCACCTCGCCGACGAACAGGGTGTCGAGCACGTTCTCAGCACCGCCGCGGCGGGTTCGCGCGAGGGCAACCGCTACCTGGCCCGGATCGGCTTCGCACCCCTTGTCGTGCACCGGATCGCCTCGACCAGCACGCTGCGCCGCTCGCTCGGGATGACCGATGTGGCCGGCCGGATGGCCGTCCTGCGGCGCGCCCGGCTCGTCCGCGCCCAACGTGCCGGGTTCGCCACTCGCGCATCGCGCCGGGAGGCGTGACGGGCGCACTGCCTGTCGTCGGTGGCTGCGCCTAGGTTGGAGACCGTGACGGCGACGCAGACTCCCACCGCCAAGCTGCTGCTGCTCGACGGGCACTCGCTCGCCTACCGCGCGTTCTACGCCCTGCGCGAGGTCGAGATGTCGACCACCACCGGCCAGCCCACGAACGCCGTCTTCGGGTTCACGTCCATGCTCATCAACCTGATGCGCGACGAGCAGCCGACCCACGTCGCGGTCGCCTTCGATGTGTCCCGGCAGACGTTCCGCAGCGAGGTCTACACCGACTACAAGGCCGGCCGCAGCGAGACGCCCGAGGACTTCCGCGGCCAGGTGGAGCTGATCCGCAAGGTGCTGGACGCCCTGCACATCCCGGTGATGATGGTGGGCGGCTTCGAGGCCGACGACGTGATCGCCACCGTCACGACGCACGCGACGGCGGCCGGAGAGGACGTCCTCATCTCCACCGGCGACCGGGACGCCCTGCAGCTCGTCAACGATCACGTCACCGTCCTCTACCCGCGGCGCGGGGTGAGCGAGATGACCCGGTTCACGCCCGGCGAGGTCCAGGAGAAGTACGGCCTCTCACCCGAGCAGTACCCGGACTACGCGGCGCTGCGCGGCGACCCCAGCGACAACCTGCCCGGCATCCCCGGCGTCGGTGAGAAGACCGCGGCCAAGTGGATCCGCGAGTACGGGTCGCTGCGCGCGCTGATCGACCAGGTCGACACGGTGAAGGGCAAGGTCGGCGACGCGCTCCGGGAGAACGTGGCCGCCGTCGAGCTGAACCGCCGGCTCACCGAACTCGTCCGCGACGTCGACCTCGAGGTCAACCTCGAATCGCTGGCGCGCCAGCAGTGGGACCGCGAGGAGGTCCATCAGCTGTTCGACGACCTGCAGTTCCGGGTGCTGCGCGAGCGGCTGTTCCAGAGCGTCGACGCGGCCGCGCCCGAGGCGGAGGAGGGCTTCGACGTCGCGGTCAGCCGGCTCGGCCCCGACGACGTTGCACAATGGCTCGACGAGCACGCCCGCGGCGGTCCCCGTGTGGGTGTCGCGTTCCGCGGCACCTGGGGCCGGGGCACCGGCAACCTGGCCGGCGTGGCGCTGGCGGCGGCCGACGGGGCGGCGGCGTACGTGGTGCCCGAGGCGCTCACCCCCGCCGACGAGGCGGCGTTGGCGGGCTGGCTTGCCGACCCGGCGATCCCCAAGGCGGTGCACGACGTCAAGGGGCCGCTGCTCGCGCTGCGCGAGCACGGCTGGACCCTCGCCGGCGTGTCCAGCGACACCCAGCTCGCGGCCTACCTGCTGCGGCCGGACCAGCGCACCTTCGACCTCGCCGACCTCGCGCTGCGCACCCTGCATCGCGAGCTGCGCAGCAACGTCGAGGAGTCCGGGCAGCTGACCCTCGACGGCGGCCTGGACGAGTCCGAGGACGCACTCGCCGACGCCGAGACGGTGCGTGCCAGCGCAGTCAAGGACCTCGCCGACTCCTTCGCCGGCGAACTCGCCCGCAGCCGCGGCGCCGAGTTGCTCGTCGACATGGAGTTGCCGCTCACCTACGTGCTCGCCGACATGGAAGCGATCGGCATCGCGATCGACGCGGACGGGCTGATCGCGTTGCAGGCCGAGCTCGGTGCGGGGGTGAAGGCGGTCGAGACCGACGCGCACCAGGTCGTCGGCCGCGAATTCAACCTCGGTTCGCCCAAGCAGTTGCAGGAGATCCTGTTCGACCAGTTCAAGCTGCCGAAGACGAAGCGGATCAAGACCGGCTACACGACAGACGCCGACTCGCTCGCCGACCTCTACGCCAAGACCGAGCACCCGCTGCTCGAGCTGCTGCTGCGGCACCGAGAGGTCGCGCGGTTGAAGTCGGTCGTCGACGGGCTGCTGCCGCTGATCGACGACCATGGCCGCATCCACACCACCTTCAACCAGACGATCGCCGCGACCGGCCGGCTGTCGTCCACCGACCCGAACCTGCAGAACATCCCGGTGCGCACGGCCGAGGGCCGGCGGATCCGGGAGAACTTCACCGTGGGTGCCGGCTACGAATCGCTGATGACCGCCGACTACAGCCAGATCGAGATGCGGATCATGGCGCACTTGTCGCAGGACGCTGGCCTGATCGAGGCGTTCAGCAGCGGCGAGGACCTGCACACCTTCGTGGCGTCGCGGGCCTTCGACCTGCCGCCGGAGCAGGTAGATCCCGAGATGCGTCGCCGGATCAAGGCGATGTCCTACGGGCTGGCGTACGGGCTGTCCGCGTTCGGGCTGTCCCGGCAGCTCAAGATCACGCCCGACGAGGCGCGCGGCCAGATGGATGCGTACTTCACCCGGTTCGGCGGCGTCCGCGACTACCTGCACTCGGTGGTCGAGGAGGCGCGGCAGACCGGTTTCACCGAGACGATCATGGGCCGCCGCCGGTACCTGTCGAACCTGACCAGCGACAACCGCAACCTTCGCGAGATGGCCGAGCGGGCCGCGCTCAACGCCCCGATCCAGGGCAGTGCCGCGGACATCATCAAGGTGGCGATGCTCGGGGTGCACCGCGGCCTGGCCCGGGCCGGACTGCAGTCGCGGCTGCTGCTGCAGGTGCACGACGAGCTCGTGCTCGAGATCGCGACCGGCGAGCAGGACGCCGTCGAGGAACTCGTCCGCCGCGAGATGGCCGGTGCCTACAAGCTGGACGTCGAGATGGACGTCTCGGTCGGCGTCGGCCGCACCTGGCACGACGCCGCCCACTGACTAGCCCGCCTCCCCGAAATCTCACTGTTGTCGTCGCCATCCGACGTACCAACGGTTCCAGCGTTGCCTTCCGCTTCCAGCCCTCCGGTCAGGGTGCGTAGACCATCCATTCGCGCTCGACCTCGAGGCCGACGTCCAGGTAGAGCTTCAGGGCGCCGCGATTCGCGGCCACCACGCCGAGCCCCAGCTGGCTCGCGCCCTCGTCCGCCCGGCGGCGCAACGCCTCCAGCAGCACCGCACGGCCCAGACCGCGCCGCCGCTCGTCGCGGGCGACGGCGAGCTGACCGACCCAGCCGGTGCCGTCGGAGAAGATCCGGCCCAGCGCGATCGCGGCGAGCCGGTCCCCGCGCCAGGCGAGCACCGGCTCGGCGTTCTTCTCGCGGTCGGCCATGAAGATGTTGTGCCACTCGTCGAATTCCCGGACGTTGTGGCCCGGGACATCCGCCCAGCCGGCGTCGACGTACACGAGTTCGTGGATCCGGCGCTCGTCCTCGACCCGCGCGGGCCGCAGTTCGACGCCGTCGGGCCACTGCGGCTCGGGCAATACCCACTCCGGGGACACCGGTCGGAGCAGTTCGAAGATCGACCGGGTGTGCCGCCACCCCGCCACTTCGAGGGCTGTGCGCATCCTCTGATCGCGGTCGAGCACCTCGGTCTCGAGCGCGCCGCCCTCGGCGAGCCAGGGGAGGAGCAGGCCGAGGGCCGCGTCCACGTCGGCACCCGGGTCGACCACGAGCGACGACTCGGTGCCTGAGCGGCCGCCCGCGCCGATCAGCCGCTCGCCGTCGTCGACGACGCAGTTCGCCTGGCTGAGTGCGAGCCCTTCGCGCACCTCGTCCTCGTCGTGCTCGGGGGCGCCGAACCACGCGACGTCGTACCGGCGCTGCAGCTCGGTCAGCGCCGGGACGTCGTCGGGACCAGTTTCGCGGAGGGTGAGGGTCACAGCTCACAAACGTAGATGGCGGTGCCAGGCAGTATCGCGCCGCGCAGGGGCGACCACTGGCCCCATTGGCGCGTATGCCCGGCCGGCCACTCCGGTTCGACCAGGTCGACGAGCCGGAAGCCGGCCGCGACGATCTCGCGGATCCGATCGCCCAGCGTGCGGTGGTGCTCCACGTAGGTCGGTGTGCCGTCCTCCGCGTACTCGGCGTATGCACTGCGGTCGAAGTAGCGGATTGACGCGGTGAGCCCGCCGGGGCCGGGGTCGTCCGGGAACGACCACCGGATCGGGTGCGTCGTGGCGAACACCCAGCGGCCGCCGGGCCGCAGCACCCGCGCCACCTCGCGCATCACCCGCTCGCTGTCGGCGACGAAGGACACCGCGCCGAACGCGGTGAACGCCAGGTCGAAGCTGCGGTCGCGGAACGGCAGATACTGCGCGTCGGCCTGCACGAGCGGGACGGCGACGCCGGTGCGCTCCGCGCCCGCCTGCGCGTGCCGAAGCATGCCGGCAGACAGGTCGAAGGCGATCGGCCGGGCGCCGCGTCCGGCCAGCCAGCGAGAGCACATCGCTGCTCCGCACCCGACCTCGAGGACCTCGCGCCCGGTCACGTCACCGAGCAGGTGGGCGTCCTCCTCGCGCAGGTTCTCCGGGCACCAGACGAAGTCGGCGTCGCCGAGGAAGTCGCCGTGCTCGGCCTGATAGGCGTCCGCGTCGCCGT
>JAVHVB010000310.1:0-2948 GCA_032160775.1 Pseudonocardiales bacterium
AGCGCGCCGGGCTCGCCGGCGAGGAAGTCCGCGCCGATCAGGAACGCCTGGGCGAGACCGTCCGGCGATGGTTGGACGGCGTAGCTGAGCGAGAGCCCCCACTGGCTGCCGTCGCCGAGCAGCCGGACGAACTGGTCCTGGTCGTGCGGGGTGGTGATGATCAGCAGGTCACGCAGGCCGGCGAGCATGAGCGCCGAGATCGGGTAGTAGATCATCGGCTTGTCGTAGACCGGGAGCAACTGCTTGCTCACGGCGCGGGTGACCGGATGCAACCGGGTCCCGGTGCCGCCGGCCAGGACGATTCCCCTCCCGCGTTGGCAGCTTACGGATCAGCCGGTCGTGCCCAGCACCGGCTGCGCGGCGTCGACGATCGGGAGCTCAGTGCTCGCGGGCTCGACGCTCCCGGGCTCGGCGGCCGCCCACGCGCGGCGCGCGGCGACGAGGCGGGCGCCGAGGTCGATGGACGGCCGCTCGACAAGTCGATGCATGATCCAGGACCCGAGGACGACCAGCGCCAGGCAGACGGTGGACCCGAGGAACAGCAGCAGCATCGGTGAGTCCGTCACCCGATGCGCCAGCGGCGCCGTCATCAGCAGCACCGGCTGCTGCAACAGATAGAAGCTGTAGGACCAGACGCCGAGTTGCACGAGCGCGCGCCCGTGCGCCTGGTGGGTGAACCCGGTGCTGCCGAGCAGCACGATGCACACGGACGGCACGGTCCAGAGCATCGTCGTGCCGTAGTCGAAGTTCGCAGTGCTGCCGGCGACGGCGACGGCGCCGCCGCCGATCACGCCCGCCCACAGCAGCTTGCGCGTCGGGACCCGGCCTGCCGTTAGCCAGCTCGCCGCCAGGGCGCCTGCGCTGAACTGGACCAGCCGGTCGGGCAGCACCTCGGTGCTGCCGAGGATCCACCAGTGCGCGGGCTGCAAGAGCGCCCACAGCAGCGACGCGACCGCCGTCACCGCCACGACCCTGTCCAGGCCGAACCGGCGCCACGCCAGGACCAGCAACGGGAACACCAGGTAGAGCTGGACCTCGAGGGCGACGCTCCAGAACGAGCCGTTGATGGTGCCGCTCTGCCCGGGCACCAGGCTCTGCGCGACGACTGCGTGGGTGAACACCGACTCCACGCCGGCCCGCGAGCCGACGACGTAGTGGCTCGTCGCCGGGATGATCGCCAGCGCGGCGCAGCCGGCCAGCGCCAGGTAGTACGGCGGCAGGATGCGGGTTGCCCGGCGAATGAAGAACTCGACGCGGTTGAGCCCGATGCCGGCGCGGGCGACCGGCAGCGCCAGGCAGAACCCGGAGATCACGACGAACAGGTCGACACCGTGCGCGCCGAGTTCGGAGGCCTTTCCGAGCTTCAGCGGCAACTCGCCCTGAATACCCCAGTAGGCCCCGAGGTGACAGAAGAACACCGACAGCGCCGCGATCGCTCGCAGCCCGTCGACGCCCGACAGCCGGGCTCGCCCCCCTGGCAGCATCCGGAAATCGTACAAGCGGAAGATCGGCCGCCCGCCGGTCCGAACGGACCGGATTGCGGCCATTGGTCCCGATCAGCGCTGCGGGCGCCGGGCGAGCAACTCGTCGTACAGGCCGCGCACCTGCGCCCCGATGACCTCGGGCGCGAAGTCCTCGGCGCGAAGTCGGGCGGCCCTGCCCAGCCGGCTGCGCAGCTGCTTGTCGGTGAGCAACCGCTTCAACGCGACCGTCAGGGCTTCGACGTCGCCCGGCGGCACGAGCAGGCCGTCCTCGCCGTCGGTGATGATCTCGGCCGGGCCGCCCGCCGAAGTGGCGACCACCGGCAGACCGGCAGCCATCCCCTCGACCACGACCTGGCCGAACGGCTCGGGCAGCACCGACGCGTGCACGAGCACGTCCAGGCCGGCGAGTTCGGTCTCGACCGCGTCCACATATCCGGTGAACTCGACGGCGTCGGCCAAACCGAGTTCGTCGGCGAGTTCGTGCAGGCTGCGCTCGTAGTCGTGCTCGCCGAACATCGCCGCGCCGACGATCCGGCCGCGCAACTGGGGGTGCTCGGTTCGTAGTTCGGCCAACGCCCGGAGGAAGACGTCCTGTCCCTTCCAATCCGCGATACGGCCGACGATGCCGATGACGTTGGTCCTGCGCGCGGTGCGTCGTTTCGCCACCGGCTCGTACGGGTCGTGCACGACGGGGCTGCCGACGATGGCGCCCGAGCGCAGTTTCGGCCCGGCGGTGCGCAACGTCTCGGCCGAGTTGCAGATGACGAGATCGGGCAGGTACCGCAGCAGCGCGTGGGTGAGCCGGCCGGCCCGCGCGGGCAGGTAGTCGTCGGCGAGCCGGTCGCGCAGGTGCCAGACGACCGGCACCCGGGCGAGCCGCGCCGCCGCGCTGCCGTAGTAGCCGGACTTCAGCGAATTGGCGTGGACGAGGTCGGGCTCCAGCGCGCGCAGCCGCCGGGCGAGACGCAGCGTGTAGCGACCGACCACCGCGGCGGTTCGGGCAGTGGCCAGCCGGGCCGAGGCCACCTCGTCGCGGCGCAGGTCGCGGGCGCGCGGGTCCAGCGGCAGCACCTCGACCGTCGCGCCGGCCGCTTCGAGGGCCGGTCGCAACGGGCCGTCCTCGGCGAGGATCACGTGCGCCTCGACGGTCGGCAGCGCCTCGATGAGGCGCACCAGCGCGAGTTCGCCGCCGGACATCCGGGCCACGTGGTCGAGGTAGACGACCTTGATGCGCTGCGGTGCCGGTCCGGCGTCACGCCGGCTCAGTACGTCGACCACGCTCGCCAGCGCGCGGGCCGCGGCGGCGTCGTTGCGCAGCACCGGCAGGGCGAACGGCCGGCCGCCGCCAGCGATCCGGGCAGGTTCACCGAACTGCTGAACAGCTACAGCGCGGCGCGGCCGGACCCGACTGCGCGCCCGCGGCTTGGTTGCCACCCGCTCGTAGAGCGCGCGTTGACCCGCCGC
>JAVHVB010000311.1:0-5487 GCA_032160775.1 Pseudonocardiales bacterium
TGGCCGAGGAGCAGGCGGCCGACGTGCTGCGCTCGGCCCACGTCGAGCACGCGAACCTGGTCGCGTCGACGACCGTGCACCAGGCTGCCGCCGCCGCGGCGGCGGCGCTGCGCACCGATGCCGAGGCCTACCAGGCGAAGGTGACCGCCGACGCCGAGGACTACGCCGGCCGCCAGCGGGCCGAAGCCGACCGGTACGCGGGCGACGCGCGCGCCGAGGCCGAGCGGTACGCCACGAAGCTCACCGCGGATGCCGAGGACTACGCCGATCGCACGCAGGACGAACTGGCCGAGGTTCTGCACCGGGCCGCCAGCACCGCTGAGCAGGGCCGCGCGGCGCTGCGCCAGCGGCGGGCCGGGTCGTGGACCGCCGAGCCGTCGGACGGTCCGGGCGAAACGGGCGAGTGGTCCTCGATTTCGGCCTGAGACCCCTGCTGGGCTAGGGTTGACGATGGTCTCGACCTGATCCAGTCCGTCTTCGCATGCCTGAGAACACCACACCGATGCACCGGCACCCCGCTGCGCACCGCAGCCCGCTCGCCTTCGACTTGCGCGAGCTGGGCCGCAGAGCAGGCTCGTTGCGCGAATATCGGCGTTCTGTTCCCGCGCCTGCGGGGCTCGGCCTGGATGTCATCGAAGTTCCGGAAGGTGCTCCGCTGGCGCTGGACGTCCGGCTCGAGTCGGTCACCGAGGGCGTGCTCGTCACGGGCACGGTCACGGCGCCGATCACCGGTCAGTGCGCGCGTTGCCTCGATCCGATCTCCGATGAGCTGGCCGTCGACTTCTGCGAGCTGTTCGCCTATCCGCGCAGCACGACGGAGCAGACGACCGGGGCGGACGAGATCCACCGGATCCACGGCGACCTGCTCGACGTCGAACCGGTGGTGCGTGACGCGGTCGTCCTGGCCCTGCCGTGGACCCCGCTGTGCCGGCCCGATTGCGCCGGTCTCTGCGCCACTTGCGGGCAGCGGCTGGACGACCTGCCGGACGGGCACGCGCACGAAATGATCGACCCGCGCTGGGCAGCGCTGGAGAAGCTGAAGAGTCAGGAGTAGACGACGTGGCCGTTCCGAAGCGGAAGATGTCGCGCAGTAACACCCGGTCCCGCCGGTCGCAGTGGAAGACGTCGGCCCCGACGCTGGTCCGCTGCCCGAACCGGGCCTGCGGCGAGATGGTCCTGCCGCATACCGCGTGTTCGAACTGCGGCCAGTACGCCGGCAAGCAGGTCCTGTCAGTCTGACCGGCGCGTCCCGACACATGCCCGCGATGTCAGCGCCGCGCGAGCAGGATGAACTCGCCGCTGCCCTCGGGATCGACCTCGATGCCGATCTGCTGCGCCGCGCGCTGACCCATCGCTCTTTCGCGTACGAGCACGGCGGGCTGCCGCACAACGAGCGGCTCGAATTCCTCGGCGACGCGGTGCTTGGCATCGTCGTCACCGAGACCCTGTACCGCGGCCACCCCGACCTCAGCGAGGGCAAGCTCGCCAAGCTGCGCGCCTCGGTGGTCAACATGCGCGCGCTGGCCGTCGTGGCGCGCGGCATCGGACCGGAGGGACTCGGCGGCTACGTCCTGCTCGGCCGCGGCGAGGAGGGCACCGGCGGCCGGGACAAGGCGAGCATCCTCGCGGACACGCTCGAGGCGCTGTTCGGCGCCATCTACATCGAGTCCGGGCTGCCCGGGGCGGCAGCGGTTATCCACGCGCTGTTCGACGAGCTGCTCGTCGACGTAGCGACGATCGGGGCGGGGCTCGACTGGAAGACCAGCCTCCAGGAGCTGACTGCCGAGCGCGGTCTCGGCGTGCCCGAATACGTCATGAGCTCGGCCGGCCCGGACCACGAGAAGACCTTCACCGCGCAGGCCTGCGTCGCCGGCGAGCTGTACCCGCCGTCGACCGGCAGCAGCAAGAAGGAGGCCGAGCAGTTCGCCGCCGAGACGGCGTGGCGGGCCATCACCGCGCGCGACACCGTCGCCGACTGAGCCCGCGCCGTGCCGGAGCTGCCCGAGGTGGAGACCGTGCGCGCCGGCTTGCAGCGCTGGGTCGCCGGGCGCACCGTCGACCGCGTCGAAGTGCGCCACCCGCGCGCGGTGCGCCGGCACGTCGGCGGTGGCGCGGATCTGGCGGCGCGGCTGGCCGGGCTCACCGTCGAGGGGGCCTCCCGGCGCGGCAAGTACCTGTGGCTGCCGCTGGCCGCGAGCGACGGCAGCACCGGGGAGTGCCTCATCGCGCACCTCGGGATGAGCGGGCAGTTCCTCGTCCGCCCGGTCGGCAGCGAGCAGGAGAAGCACCTGCACGTCCTGATCGGCTTCGCCGACGACGGGCCGGAACTGCGCTTCGTCGACCAGCGCACGTTCGGCGGCGTTCTGCTCGACCGGTTGGTCCCCGCGGCCGACTGGCCCGGGGAGAGCGTCCCCGAGCAGATCGCGCACATCGCCCGCGACCCGATGGACCCGCACTTCGACGACGTGCTGTTCACCGCACGGTTGCGCCGCCGGGACACCGAGGTCAAGCGCGCCCTGCTCGACCAGTCGCTGATCTCCGGCGTCGGCAACATCTACGCCGACGAGGCCCTGTGGCGGGCGAAGCTGCACGGCGGGCGGCGCACGGCGGCGTTGACCCGGCCGGCCGTCGCCGGCCTGCTCGGTGAGGTGCGGGCCGTGCTCGCCGAGGCGTTGCAGGCGGGCGGGACGTCGTTCGACGCGCTCTATGTGAACGTGAACGGCGAGAGCGGCTACTTCGACCGCTCACTCGCGGTGTACGGCCGGGAAGGGCTGCCGTGCCGCCGGTGCGGCGCCCCGATCCGCCGGATCTCGTTCATGAACCGGTCCAGCTTCTTCTGCCCGGCGTGCCAGCGTCCACCGCGGCGACGGTTGACCCCGTCCAGCTGCGGTGAGACCATAATGTGACCGACGGGAGCCCCGCCTGCCCTGGCCGTAAGGGATCGAGCGCCCCTCCCGCGTCACAACCAAAGGCAGCAGTCCTCGCGAAGACGGGCGCGACCCGCTCAGCGGAGACGCACAAGGGGAAGTGAAGGGTCGCCCTATGGCTCGCGCCCTCATGGGTTACGTCGGTTCGCCGGGGGAACAAGCGCTCACGATCGAGATCGCCCGGCTGCGCCGAAAGGTACGCGAACTCGAGGCCGAGGTGGCCAAGCTCCGTGAGGGCAGCGCCGCGCTCGATCTCGAACTGCACCGGATGGCCGAGTCGGCCGAACCCGCGCTCGCCTGAGCCGCCGCGCCGTCCACGGTCTGGTCGGCTCGCCTGCGCGGCTGTCCCGCCGTCGCGCGGTAGGTTCGTCCCCGAGTCCGCTCGGTGGGTATGAGACCCGTTCGGGCCTCGCACCATCGTCTCCGCCTGATTCGGGAGTTCCGTGCACCTCAAGTCCCTGACGCTGCGGGGCTTCAAGTCCTTCGCATCGGCGACCACGCTGCGCTTCGAGCCTGGCATCACGACCGTCGTCGGGCCGAACGGCTCGGGCAAGAGCAACGTCGTCGACGCGATCGCCTGGGTGCTCGGCGAGCAGGGCGCGAAGGCGCTGCGCGGCGGCAAGATGGAGGACGTCATCTTCGCCGGCACCGCCGGCCGCCCGCCGCTCGGCCGCGCCGAGGTGACGCTCACGATCGACAACAGCGACAACGCGCTGCCGATCGACTACACCGAGGTCTCCATCACCCGCCGGATGTTCCGCGAGGGCGTCAGCGAGTACGAGATCAACGGCGAATCCGCCCGCCTGCTGGACATCCAGGAGTTGCTGTCCGACTCCGGCATCGGCCGGGAGATGCACGTCATCGTCGGCCAGGGCCAGCTCGACGCCATCCTCCAGGCGCGGCCCGAGGAGCGGCGCGGCTTCATCGAGGAAGCGGCCGGGGTGCTCAAGCACCGCAAGCGCAAGGAGAAGGCGCTCCGCAAGCTCGAAGCCATGCAGGCGAACCTCACCCGGGTCACCGACCTCACCGCCGAGCTGCGCCGCCAGCTGAAGCCGCTCGGCAAGCAGGCCGAGATCGCGCGGCGCGCGGCCGGTGTCCAAGCCGAACTGCGCGACTCGAGGCTGCGCCTGCTCGCCGACGACCTGCTCGTGCTGCGCACCGAGCTGGAGCGCGAGGTCGCCGACGAGGAAGCGATTCGCGCCCGGCGCGCCGAGGTCGAGGAGGCACTCGGCGCGGCCCGCGCCCGCGAGACAGAGCTCGAGGAGCGGCTCTCGGCCGACGCACCGCTCGTCGCCGGCACGCGGGACACCTGGTACCGGCTCGCCGCGCTCGAGGAGCGTTTCCGCGGTACCGCGTCGCTGGCCGCCGAGCGCGCCCGGCATCTGGCCGTGCAGCCGGACGACGTGCGCGCCGGCCGTGATCCCGAAGCGCTGGAGGCCGAGGCGGCCGAGGTCCGCAACCAAGAGGCCGACCTGCAGACGGTGCTGGACGCCGCGCAGGCCGAGCTGGCGACCGCGGTCGCCGACCGGCACGCTCTGGAGCGGCGGCTGGCCGAAGCCGAGCACGCCGTCGTCGCGGCCGTGCGCGCGGTCGCGGACCGGCGCGAGGGCCTTGCGAAACTCGGCGGTCAGGTCAACGCCGTGCGCACCCGCGCCACCGCCGCACAGGAGGAGAGCGCCCGGCTGGCCGCAGCGGCGGCCGACGCGCGCCGGCGCGCCGAGCAGGCCGATGCCGAGCTGGCCGGGGTGCAGGCCGAGGTCGGGCTGCTCGACGCCGGCGAGCTGGGCCTGGACACCCTCCACGCGAACGCGGTCGCCGCCTACGAGTCGGTCGAGGCGCGGGTACGCGAGCTCACCGACGCCGAGCGGGACGCCGAGCGCGAACGCTCCACCTGGACCGCGCGCGCCGACGCCCTCGTCGTCGGCCTCACCCGCAAGGACGGCACCGCGGCGCTGCTGGACGCCGGCGGGCGGCTGTCCGGCGTGCTGGGGACCGTCGCCGACCTGCTCACCGTGCAGCCCGGCCACGAGGCCGCCGTCGCCGGCGCGCTGGGCGCGATCGCCGACGCCGTGGCCGTCGCCTCGCCCGGCGACGCGGTCCGCGCCCTCGAGAGCCTCAAGCTCGACGACGGCGGGCGGGCCGGGTTGCTCGTCGGGGCGACGGGCGCGTCCGCAGACCTGGACGCCCCGCTGCCTGCGCTGCCGGCCGGTGCCCGCTGGGCGCTCGACGTGGTCACCGCGCCCCCCGCCCTGCGGGCCGGCATCGCCACCGCGCTCGAGCGGACGGCCATCGTCGCGGACCTCGGGGCCGCCGAGGACCTCGTCGCCCGGCACCCGGACATCCGGGCCGTCACCGTCGACGGTGACGTGCTCGGCGCGCACTGGTCGTCCGGCGGGTCCGCGTCCACCCCGTCGGCGATCGAGATCAGCGCCGCCGTGGACGAGGCTCGGCATCGCGCCGACGAGGCCGCCACCCGGCACGAGCGGCTGCACGCCGAGCTGCTCGCGGCGCGCGCCGATTCGGACCGGCTGCGCCAGGGGGTCGACGCCGCGCTCGAGGC
>JAVHVB010000312.1:0-6330 GCA_032160775.1 Pseudonocardiales bacterium
CGCGACGGTCGACCGCATCGACAGCGCGATCGGACGGATGCAGGCGACCGTCACTGACATGACCACGTTGCAGCAGTCGAGCGTCACCGCCGCGCTCGCCAACGTCCAGGACCCCGCAATTCGAGCGCAGGTCACCGAGATGTGGAGGCGGCTGGGCGTCGACACCAGCGTGCTGCCGTCACCGGATGCGCCACCGCCGTTCGCACCGGCGCCCGCCGCGCCGCCGCAGGACCTCGCCGCCAGTCTCGCCCGGCTGGTGAGCCTGCGCGACACTGGAGTTCTCACCGAATCCGAGTACCAGACCGAGCGGTCGAAGATCCTCAACAGCATCTGACCACCGAGGGAGATCCGGCGATGGGGTTCTGGAAGAAGAACGCGGCCGATCGCGAGGCCGACGAGAAGCTGGTCGCCCACGCGATGCAGGCGCGTGACGCGGCGAATCAGCAGGCGGCCGCCATGGCGCCGACGGCGCAGGCCGCGATGGACATGCTGCGCGGCATGAACATGCCCGAGATGATGGCCTACGCCGCGAAGCTGCATCGCATCCAGGCCAACCCCGTCGACGGCACCGGAACGATCACGGCGGCGCGCGCCGTCGGCCCCGGCAGTAACGGCATGGGCGTGACCATGGAGTTCGACATCTCGGTCAGCGCCGGACCCGGCGCGCCCCGCAGCGTCACCGTCCGCCAGGAGATGATCGGCGACCTGGGCTACTACCAGCCGGGGCTCGAGCTGAAGCTACGCATGAACGCGGCCGATCCCAGCGAAGCGATGATCTGGGGCGTGCCCGACGCGACGCCCGCGGCCGGACCCGGGCCGGCGGTGCCGCCGCCCGGTGCGGCGCCGGGCGGAAACGACACCATCGCCCGGCTCGAGCAGCTGGGCCAACTGCGCGACGCCGGAGCGATCTCGCCCCAAGAATTCGAAGCGCAGAAGACCCGCATCCTCGCGGGTGGTTGACCCGGAACCCGTCACGTCGTGCCGATTGGTCGACCTCGACGGCGGAACTGTTTCACGAACACTCCGCGTCGGTAGCTCACCAGCCGACAACCCTCACGGGGGTTGCCCGATCTCGCCCTGTACCGTCGCCGAGCTGTCCAAAGGCGTTCCAGCCCCAACACTCGACACTCGTGTCCCTGCGGATGACGCAGGTGTGGTAGCCGCCGGCCGACGCGGCCACGACACCGCTCAGTCCGGACACGGTCACCGGCGCCGGGCCGCCCGTCAAGACCATCCTCCCGTCACCGAGCTCCCCGCTCTGGTCGTACCCCCAACAACGCATCGTCGTGTCGCGCAACACCGTGCATGTGTGGGCCCACCCGGTGTGCACGGACACGCCGCTCGTCACGCCCGCCACGGTGACCGGGGTGGATCGATCGACGGAGGTTCCGTCGCCGAGTTGGCCCCAAAGGTTGCTCCCCCAGCAGCGGACCTTGCCGTCGCCCAGTAGTGCACAGCTGTGCTGCGTACCGGTGGAGATGGACACGGCGCCCGTCAGGCCGGACACCGCCACCGGCCTAGAGCGGTTCACGTGCGTATCGTCGCCGAGTTGTCCGTAGGCGTTCCAGCCCCAGCACTCCACCGTGCCGTCGTTCAGCAGCGCGCACACGTGTCCACCACCGCTGGACACTGTGACTACGCCCGTCAGGCCGGCCACCGGCACCGGCGTCGACCGATTCGTGAAGGTGCCGTCACCAAGCTCGCCATAGAAGTTGTCGCCCCAGCAGCTGACGGTGCCATCACGGCGTACCGCGCAGGCGCTACTACCACCGGCTGAGACCGCGACAGCGTGGGTCAGGCCCGACACGCTCAACGGGGCGGACCGCTCCACGAACGTGCCGTCGCCGAGTTCCCCGACGTCGTTGCGGCCCCAACAGCCGACGGTGCCGTTGCCGCGCAACACGCACGTCAGGTAGCCGCCGGCCGATACAGACACGATGCCCGTCAGCCCGGCCACCGTCACCGGCGATGTCCGATACGAGGTCGTGCCGTCACCGAGCTCGTGAAAGCTGTTACTTCCCCAGCATCGAACGGTGCCGCCGGCCCGAACCATGCAGGTGTGGCCTGCGCCCCCGGAGATGCGACCGGCTGCTGCGCCGTCGTCGTCGTCGAGGATCGTGCCCACGCCGGTTGCACGTCCCAGTTCGGCTGCACCGCCCGTCGCGTTCGCCAGCATCACGTTGAACGTCTTGTTGGGCTCGGGGAACCTGTCTGCGCGTACGGCCACGTCGATCCATCCCGAGGACTCCCCTGCGGGGATCGTGAGCGTTCCGGCCGTCGCTGCGTAGTCGATGCCCGCCGCCGCGGTCACGGATGTGGTCGACCAGTCGACGCTTACGGGTTCCAGTGACAGCGTCGACAGCGACACGGTCAACCGCAAAGCTAGGAAGCCGGTCTGGCCTTCCACGATCGACGCGTCGCCGACATCGACGCGCAACCCGGTCGCGGGGTCGTCGGTGAGTATCGTCCCCATACCCCTTGCGCGCCCCAATGTCGCCCGGACCGGTGCGGACAGGGCGACAGTGAAGTTCTCGTTCGGCTCGATGACAGTGTCGCCGTTGATGACAACCGACACCTGTGCCCCTAGCGATCCGGCCGGGACGACAGCCGTGCCGGCGGCAGTGATGAAGTCACTGTCGGCCGTGGCCGTGCCAGCAGCGGTGGCGTAGGTGACCGTCACCGGCACCGTTGTCGCAGCCGACAACGACACGGTGAACCATGCGGTGGGGTGGGAAGTGTCGCCCTCGACGACTCGAGCGTCGCCCATGGACACCGCGGGGACAGCGGCGTTCCAGCCCATGTCCGTCAACATTGCGAGGACGATTCGACCCGGCGAATGCAGTGCCTCATCTGCAGCAAGGCGTGCGGTCATCAGCGCATTGGGCGTGCCGGTGGGATAGGTGGCCTCGTCCAAGTGCGAGTAGCTCGCGTCTGCGGCCCAGGGCGACGGGCTGTACAACGTCGGCGCCGACCCGGCGTCGGCCGCAGTGGCAGCGCGGCCGGTGAAGGTCAGCGTCACCCCTGCCACTGCTGCCGCCATCGCCGCCGAGTTGTTCGGGTACGAGGTGATCGGCTTGCCATCGCTGGCGACGAAGCGGTCGTAGATGCTGGGCAGCCCGCTGCCCAATCCGTAGCCGCCGACGACGGTCTTGGTGGCATCGGTCTGGACTCTCATCGTCCCTAGGAACCCCAGGCCGTGGCCTAGCTCGTGCAGCACGACCGTCATGAAGTCGGTTTGTGTCACACCAGGCTTGCCGTCGACGCCGAAGTACCAGCCGCCGTACGCACTGTTGAACGATGCGGCGATGTCCGGCTGATCCGGCGCGAGGTCCTTTCCTGACAGCGAGTTGGCCAAGGCGATCGGGTACAGCGTGTGTCTCACCGCGGCGCCTGCGAAGTCGTGCTTGTAGGCAACGGGGATCGCCGAGCCGAGCGTCTTCGTGCTGGCCGCAGCACGCCAGTGTGCATCGATCAGAATGGGGACCCGTGATCTGATCAGCCCCTTCCAAACATTGACGGCCGCCTGAAACGCGTGCCTAGCCGGCGCGTGGGCATTGAACCCGCTGTCCCAGTTCACGGTGAACGTCGCCCGTGGCGGCACCACAACTCCCGATCCGGAGGCGGCCGCGGGAGTTGAGCTGGCACCCGTCACACCCAGGACAACGGTGCCGAGAACCAAGACCGTAAGGGCTCGCACCGCGGCGCGCCGCGCAGGCGCGGGACGGCGGGCGGAGCGGAAGGCGACGTGACGGCGCAGGTACAGGCCAAGGACCGTTCCGTAGATGAGGTGCCCGAGCAGGCTCAGCGCGAAGCTCGCCGGCGTGAGCCGGAACAGCAGCTCCTGGCCGCGGGCGGGCAGCACTACGGTCGCAAGCAGCCCGGTCCAGATGAAGATCGCATAGCCAATCGAGACGATGACGGGACGCGCCGCAATGAGTCCCGGACGGATCGCCAGGACCATGCCGCAGAACACGAAGTACGACAGCCCGATACCGGCGCCGTCGCCGAGGTAGCGCCAGATGTATCCGACGAATGCGTCCGAACCGCTCTCGCCGGTGATCGCGCCACCCAGACGTGGAATGAAGTCTGGCCAGATGTCAGCCCACACCAACGGCATACGCACGCAGTCGTAGGCGAGCACCGCCAGCAAGCCGGCAACTACGCCACGAATCGCCCAGACACCTTCCGGGGAACGCTGAATCATGATCGCGGTCGCCACCAGGGTGAGCGGGATGACGCAGAACAATGCCGCGTGGGTCATCGAAATCCAGCCCAGCACGTAGAGCGGAATCGCGCCGACCGGCATTGCTCCGCTCAGTATCAGCAGGCCCAGCCGAGCCTTTTCGTATGTCATCGCGTCCAACCCCTCGCGTCTGTGAGGTTGGAACGTCACACGCTGCGGTTGCAGCGCAGTTGAAGTGCTGTCTTGTGTGCGCGGTTTCCGGCTGTGGAACCGCTCGGTGCGTAGTTTCGGTTGCGAGGAGTCAGAGTCGATCGCGGGTGGTTGAGCTGAGCGACGCAGTGCGTGGCTGGGTTCCGGTCTCGGCGTGCCTGGCGCCGGTCGCGTTGATCGGCGGTTGGACGGTGGCGGCCGCACAGCAACCCGGCAACTTCGATCCGCTGCACCAGACCATCAGCGCGCTGGCCGCCACCGGCGCCGGCGACCGGTGGATCATGACCGCAGCGCTTGCCATCCTCGGGCTGTGCCACCTCGCCACTGCGGCCGGGCTCACCGCGGCCGGCCGCGGAAGCCGCATGGTGCTCGGTGCCGGAGGTATCGCGACGGTCGCCGTCGCCGCCCTGCCGCAGCCGAACGCGGGCCACGTGCCGGCCGCCACTCTCGGCTTCGTCGCCCTCTCACTGTGGCCGGTCGGGTCGATGCGGTCACAGCGGCCTACCCGGATCGCGCTGACGGCGGCGCTCCTGGGGCTGTTGGCCTGGCTGGCGATCGCCTTGCAGACGGGCTCGCTGATCGGGCTCGCCGAACGAGTTCTGGCCGGCGCCCAAGCGTTCGCGCCGCTGGTGTTCTGCGTAGTGACGATCTGGAACGCAGATCGGCTGACGGCGGCACGTCGGTAGCGCTACCCGCCGGCGACCACATCTGATCTTGACGCCGGCCCGGCGAGCGTTGGTCCGCGGCGGTCAGGCAGCGACGCGCGCCTCGCGCAGAGTCTTGGCCCACCAGAGGAGATCGTCGAACATCGCGTCCACCGACGGCGCGATGGCGTCCTCGATGGCGCTGATCGGGGCGTTGCCGCCGAACGGGTGCACCTTGAACATGTCGCTGCCGCCGATGTGCGCTCCGAACTTCGAGGGCACCATCTGAAGTTCGACGCCGATACCGCGCAGGTGCTCGACCGCACGTGCGCCGCCCGTGCTGCCGTAGCCGAATGCCGAGAACGGCTTGCGATTCCACTCGACGTACGCCTGGTCGAGTGCATTCTTCAGCACCGCGGTGATCGAGTGGTTGTACTCGGCGACGACGAAGACGTACCCGTCGTAGGGACGGATGGCGTCCTGCCAGGCGAGCACCCGCGGGTCGACGCTCGGCACGTGCAGGTTGGAGCCCGCCTCGGCGAAGAACGGCAGGTCGAAGTCACGCAGGTCGAGGCGGTCGAGAGTGAGATCGTCACGGCGCGCGGCTCGCTCCATAAGCCAGTCGGCCGGCTTGTCCGCGAAGCGCTGGGGTCGGGTCGAACCGATGATGAGGGCGAAGCGTGGCGATGTGCTCATGAGTCTTCCTTAAGTTTCGTCTAGCTAGTAGGTTTACTGTAGTAATCACCTTCGGTGAGATGGTCGCCGCTCGCAAGAGGGCACTTGAACCGCACCAGGTCACCTTGAGGTGACCAGCCGTGAGGAGAGATCGTTGGTCGACAGTCGGACGTGCACCCGCGAGGGAGAGGACGTCGAGGTCTGCGGTGCGATCTCGGACATGCTCGCCCGCATCGGCGACAAATGGTCGCTGCTCATCGTCACAACGCTCGGCGACGGCCCGCTGCGCTTCAACGAGCTACGACGTCAGATCAACGACATCAGCCAGAAGATGCTGTCGTCGACGCTGAAGGTGCTCGAGCGCGACGGTCTCGTCAGCAGGACGGTCACCCCGAGCGTCCCGCCTCAGGTGGACTACGCGCTCACCGACCTGGGCCGCGAACTGCTGCACCCCGTGAGCGCGTTGGCGCAGTGGACCGCCGCGAACACTCCGCGGATCCTCGCGGCCCGCGCCGACTACGACGCCCGCGCCCAATCCAGCGCGATCGCGACGAGGGCCGGGTAGATCGCGCCGGCTCAAGAACGCCCACAAGAGCGCCGCAAGTACGCCGCAACCTC
>JAVHVB010000313.1:0-7973 GCA_032160775.1 Pseudonocardiales bacterium
TCTCGAGCCGTGCCGTCGCGGCCGACGAGGACAGCGCAGCCTGTCGCATGGCGGCGGCAATGGCCGGGAGCAGCGCTCCCAGGCGGGTCAGCTCACGAGGGCTGAACGGCCGCTCGTACGCCTCGCGATGCACGCAGAGATATCCCCACGTCGACCCGTGGGATCGCACTGCCGCCCGCAGCTCGTCACCCCATCCGAGGGGAGACATCACCGTCCGCCACCGCTCACTCGACGCGGGAGCACCCTGCGTCGCTGCGTACAGCGATTCGGCCGGAGTGCTCGACTCGGCCAGCCGCCCGAACGACACCACATCCCGGCCGGCCAGTTCGATGGCGTAGAACGCGGCGGCCGCGTCGGCCGGAACGTCGAAGGTGAATGTTGCGGTGAACGCGCCGGTGGCGGGATCTGCGGTGGCGAGGAAGACCGGGCCGACTCCCACCCAGGCGCGCAGCGTCTCGCTGACTGCCGCCATGGCCGTCCCGACGTCGCCGCCGCCGGCAACCTCGGTGAGCAGCGTGCCTGGGCCGGACGGCATGCCAGCAGCGTAAGCCTGCTCGCAGAGCCGGGAAATACGACATTTCTGCGATGGCGAGCCGCTGGCCCAGGGCTGACGCTCATGCCATGACCGACACCGTCGAAGTGCGACCGTTCGCCCCGGATGCAGAGACGATGGCCCACGGGCAACGCGTCCTGCCGCAACGTCGCCTGACGCCCGGAGTGGTCGGCGGCCTCGACGGCCCGGCGGGACCGCTGGGTCCGGAACTGGCCGGCGCTCTCACCCTGGCCTTCGGGGCGTTCGCCGACGAGGCCAGCGCGCAGCGCGGATACCGGCACTTCACCGACATGCAGCAGGCAATGCTGTCCGCCGACGGGTTCGTCCGCTGGTTCAGCTTCGCCGACGGGCCGCACGGCTACGGACTCGGGCTGTGGCGGACCGCGGAGGACGCGACGGCGTTCGTGCGCGGGGAGCGCCATCGCGCCGTCGTGGCCGAACAACACCGCGACCCGTTCGAGTACAGCCAGTTTGCGGGCATCTGGACGGCTCACACGATCGGCAGGCGCACCTTGCACTGCCCGGCCTGTCGGGGCCGCGCAGTCGCTCCGGCCCGGACGTGCGGTGACTGCGGCCGCCGGCTCGACGACGGTTTCGCCAGCCCTCCTGTCAGCTAGCAGGGCGGCTGGAGCGGCGGCCCTTGCCCGGCAGCGGAACGATCCCCCACGAGCCGCTCCACGAACCGCCCGGCTCGAGGACGATCAGCCCAGCGCCCGTGTTGAACGCGTTCGGCGCGCAGGTCATCGGCTCGATCGCAACGGCGGGCCGGTTGCGGGTGAGCGCGTCGACCGTGAACACCTGCAGGAACCGGTAGGTCTCGTCGAACCACAACCGGGCGCCGCCGTCCGGCGTGCGTACCTCCGCCACGCCGCGGCCGTCCGTCGTGCCGAGGCCGGTGAATCCGGCGTCCAGCCGGAGTGCACGCAGCCGGCGGCCACGGCGCAAATCGCTGTCGCTGCCGGCCACCGGGCGCACCCCGACCGGCACCTGCTTGTCATCGACCACCAGTACCTCGCTGGCCGGCAGCATCACGGTGGTGTCGGCGAGTGCATGCCCGCGCGTCGACAGGTACGGGTGCGCGCCGGCCCCGAACGGGGCTCGGGCACCGCCGCGGTTGCTCGCCCCCTGGGTCACCTGCAGGCCGTGCTCGGCGTCGACCGTGTAGGTGACCTCGGCCCGGACCTCGAACGGGTAACCGTTCTGCGGCACGATGTCGAGCCGCAGCGTGACGGTGTCCGGCTCGTGCCGCACCGGCTGCCAGCGGGCCCACCGGCCCAGTCCGTGGCTGGCGTTGCGCGCGGCCGGCTCGGTGAGCGGCAGTTGGTATTCCGTCCCGTCGAAGGTGTACTTGCCGTCGCGGATCCGGTTCGGCCACGGGACGAGCGTGATGCCGCACCCCTTCGGCGGCAGCTGGTCGTCGGGGTAGGTGCCGGTGACATCCACGTCGCCGGCCGTGTAACGCTGCAATCCGGCGCCGACCTCGACGACGGTCGCGCGGTGCGGTCCGGCCTCGATGACGTACTTGCGCCCACCGAAACTCACTCGGCGACCTCCTCTCCCGGCTGCGCCGCCCGTGCGTCGTAACGCCAGAACGGTCGCACCAACACGCCCGTCACCGCCACCACGACCATGCACACGATGCCGCCCCCGACCCACGAGAACGTCGTCGACGTCGCCGCCGCGGTGCCGCCGGCGCGCACATCCCCCAGCCGCGGCCCGCCCGCCACGACGGCGATGAACACGCCCTGCATCCGGCCGCGCATCGCGTCCGGCGCGTAGGTCTGCAGGATGGTCTGCCGGTACACGGCGCTCACCAGGTCGGCGGCGCCGGCCACCGCGAGCAGCGCCACCGCCAGCCAGAGGGCGTGTGCCAGGCCGGCGAGCGCGACCGCGCCACCCCAGCAGACGATCGCCACGACAAGGGCCACGCCCTGCCGGCGGACCCGGCCGATCCAGCCGCTCGATACGCCGGCGATCACCGCTCCGATCGCGATCGCCGCATACAGCGGCCCGACCTGGCCATGGAACCGCGCGTCGGCCGCTGCCGGGAACAGCGCCCGCGGCATGGCGAAGACCATCGCCGCGATGTCGACCGCGAACGACATGACGAGGACGGGCCTGGTCAGGATGAACGCGAGCCCGTCCGCGACCGAGCGCAGACCGAGTTTCGGCGCGTTGCCGTCCGGCGGGATCGGTGGCAGCCGCATCGCGGAGTAGAGCGCGGCGCTGAACAGGAGCGCGTCCAGCCCGTAGGCGTACTCGAACCCGTGGGGCCTGGTGACGAGTACACCGGCGAGCAGGGGGCCGACCACCTGGCCGAAGTTGCCGACGGTGAAGCTCAACGTGTTGGCGGCCGGGACGAGTTCCGCGGGAAGGATCCGCGGGTAGATCGCCCCGCGGCTGGACGAGGCCATCGCCCACGCGGCCGACTGCACCGCGACCAGCGTGAGGATCAGCCCGACGTTCGCCAGCCCGAGCAGCGTCTGCCCCAGCAGCGCGAGAGTGACCGCCCAGGTAGCGATCGAGGACCACAGGTAGAGCGCCCGGCGATCGATCGCGTCGGCGATCGCGCCGCCATACAGCCCGAAGACGACGATCGGCACGAGACCGGCCAGGCCGACGAGCCCGACGTAGAGCGATGAGCCGGTGATGACGTAGACCTGCACCGGCACGGCGACCTGCGTGAGCATCGCGCCGATGAACGACGTGCCCTGGCCGATCAGCAGCCGGCGGTAGGCGGGCGTGGCCATCGGCCGGGTGTCCATGGCGTGCCGGCGCACCAGCGTGCGCAGTGATCGCGCCTGCTCCGGGGCCTGCGCAGCGTCCGGCGCCGCGTCCTCCACCGCGTCCGGTGCATCCGTCATGCGAGGTCCCCGACACATCGCGGAGCGTTCTTTGCGGAGCGATGTGGTGGGGTGCTCATGGAGCGAGCCGCTCGCGGACCCAGGTGTCGCCGGCCAGGCGATACCGGATCCGGTCGTGTAGACGGCCCTGGCGGCCCTGCCAGAACTCGACCTCGTCCGGCGTGAGCCGGTATCCGCCCCAGTGCGGCGGCGGCGGTATCTCGTCGTCACCGAACCGGGCCGCGGTCTCCGCGGCGAGGACGTCCAGTTCGGCGCGGTCGGCGACCGGCCGCGACTGCGGCGAGGCCCAGGCGCCGAGCTGCGACTCCCGTGGGCGCGTCGCGAAGTACGCCTCGGTCTCGGCCCGCGACACCTTGGCCACGCCGCCGGTCAGCCGCACCTGGCGCTGGTGCGCAAGCCAGGCGAAGACCGCAGCCGCCCGCGGGTTCGCGGACAGATCAGCAGCCTTGGCCGACTCGTAGTTGGTGTAGAAGACGATTCCCCGCTCGTCGATGCCTTTGGCAAGCACAGTGCGGACGGCCGGACGCCCGTCCGCGTCGGCGGTGGCCAGCTGGATCGCGTTCGCCTCGACGATTGTGGCGTCGGCCGCCGCGGCGTCGAACCACAGGCGAAGTTGGGCGATCCAGGTATCGGCAAGATCGACTTCGTCGAGGTGGCCGCGGGTGTAGGTGGCGCGCAGCCCGGCCGGATCCGTCATCGGTGCGAATTCTCGCACCTCCCTGGTCGGGGCCGCGGCAGATATGAGCAGAATGGACGCATGCCAGATGACTACAGCCCGGGGCTCGAGGGTGTTATCGCGTTCGAGACCGAGATCGCCGAGCCGGACAAGGACGGCGGCGCGCTGCGCTACCGCGGCGTAGACATCGAGGACCTCGCCGGTCACGTCACCTTCGGCAACGTGTGGGCCTTATTGGTCGACGGCAAGTTCGGCCCCGGGTTGCCGCCGGCCGAGCCGTTCCCGATTCCGGTGCACACCGGCGACGTGCGGGTGGACGTCCAGGCCGCGCTGGCGATGCTCGCGCCGGTGTGGGGTTACCGGCCGCTGCTCGACATCAGCGACGAGGAGGCGCGCGAGCAGCTCGCCCGCGCAGCTGTGAGGGCGCTGTCCTACGCGGCGCAGTCCGCGCGCGGGCTGCACACGCCGGCCGTGCCGCAGTCGCGCATCGACCAGTGCTCGACGATCATCGAGCGGTTCATGACCCGTTGGCGCGGCGAGCCCGACCCGGCCCACGTCAAGGCGATCGACGCGTATTTCGTCTCGGCGGCCGAGCACGGCATGAACGCCTCGACGTTCACCGCGCGAGTCATCGCGTCCACCGGTGCGGATGTCGCAGCGGCGATGTCCGGTGCGATCGGCGCGATGAGCGGCCCCTTGCACGGTGGTGCGCCGGCGCGCGTGCTGCCCATGATCGAGGAGGTCGAGAAGACCGGGGACGCCGGCAAGGTCGTCCGCGGCATCCTCGACCGGCACGAGCGACTGATGGGCTTCGGCCACCGCGTCTACCGCGCCGAGGACCCGCGCGCCCGCGTGCTGCGGCGCACCTGCAAGGAACTCGGCTCGAAGAAGTTCGACGCCGCCGAGGCACTCGAGCAGGCCGCGCTCACCGAGTTGCGCGAACGGCGCCCGGACCGGCCGATCGAGACGAACGTCGAGTTCTGGGCCGCGGTGATCCTGGACTTCGCCGAGGTGCCGCCGCACATGATGCCGGCGATGTTCACGTGTGCCCGGACCGGTGGCTGGTCGGCGCACATCATGGAGCAGAAGAAGACGGGCCGGCTCGTCCGCCCGTCGGCGCGCTACATCGGGCCGGCGCCGCGCAAGCCCGAAGAGGTCGAGGGCTGGGCGGACATCGCGCACGACTAGGAAGCAACGACCGCGGCGTCGCGTTCCGGTCAGGTGACCCGAATTCTGCTCGTCTCCGGTTCGACCCGTGCGGCGTCGACCAACTCGGCCCTCGTCCGGACGGCTGCCGCTGCGGCCCCGGAGGGCATCGGCGCGGCGGCCTACGACGGGCTGTCCGGGCTGCCGCACTTCAACCCGGACGACGATCGGTACCCGCTGCCCGCAGCGGTTGCTGAGCTGCGGGCCGCGATCGCGGCCGCGGACGCGGTCCTGTTCTGTACGCCGGAGTACGCGGGGACGCTGCCCGGCTCGCTCAAGAACCTGCTCGACTGGACGGTCGGCGGCACCGAGCTCACCGGCAAGCCGGTTGCCTGGGTCAACGCGGCGGCCGACGGCCGACGCGGCGGCGGCGCACACGCCACACTCGCCACCGTGCTCGGCTACGTCCAGGCGCGCGTTGTCGACGCTGCCTGCGTGCATGTGCCGGTGCCGCGCGACGCGACAGGGCCGGACGGACTCATCGCCGACGACGCCACCCGAGCCGCGATTGCCGACGCACTGACGGCTCTGGCTGCCGCCGGATAGCCCGCAGCTTGGCACCATGGGCGGCATGCGACTTCTGGTGCCGGCCATTGCTGCGGTCCTTGCGCTGTCAGCGTGCGGCTCCTCCACCGCCGGGCACGGCCAGGTGGAGGCGTCGTCCTGCAGACCGGTGTTCTTCGGCGTCCCGGGCTCCGGGCAAGGCCTGGAGAATCCGCCGCCCGCTGAACTGCCGGACGCCGTGAGCGCGTCCGACGCAGCCAGCTACGGCACGACCGTCGGCCTGCTCAAGTCCGCAGTCGTCGCTATCGCCGGGCGGGAACTCGCCTCGGCCACCGCCATCGACTACCCGGCCACACCGGTCAGCCAGTACATCGGTCCGACCGGAATCATCGGCGACCTCGCCATCAGCGAGGACCAGGGAATCGAGGCGCTGCTGGATGCCGTCCGCACGTCGTACGGCAACGGTTGCCCGGAGCGTTCGGTGCTGCTCGCCGGGTACAGCCAGGGGGCCGAAGTGGTGATCCGCTCGGTCAACCGACTCACCCCCGGGCAGCAGGAGCACGTGGCGGTCGCCCTGTTCGGCAACCCGAGCTACGTCTCGGGTGTGGCCGGCGACTACCCCGGCGGCACCGGGGCCGACGGCGTGCGGCCCTCGCTACTGCACCTCGCCTATCAGCTTTCCAACGAGGTGCGGTTCCGCACGATCGACGTGTGCGCGCCGGGCGACGGCGTGTGCAACGTCAGCCCGAATCGGACGAGCTCGCTCGGCAAGGTCAGCTACGTGCTCTCGCACACGAAGGAACACACCCAGGCGTACGCCTTCACCCATCCCGAGTACGTCGCCCACGCCGCCCAATTCCTCTGGGACAACCGCTAGCGAATATCGGCGACCCGCACGCGGGAACAGTGCCGCGCCAGCCGCCCTATGTCGTTGATGTCGACGGTCGCGATCAGTGCGCCGCCCTCGATATCCCCGGCGGCCACCACGAAGGCGCCGACGGCGTTCGCCGCGGCCATCCTGGCCGCACCCATCAGCTGTCCGGCACGGATGCCAACCTTGGCGTCGACAGAGCGGACCATTATTCGGTCGCCACGCATGCTGCCGAAGACGGCGGCATCGGCCCGGCGACCACGAATCACCTCTGCCAAGACCGCGCTGACCGTGGCGATCTCCTGTTCTTGATCGCGCATCGCAGCGATGAGTCCGCGCACCTGCTCACGTCGCTGGGCAGGGCCGTGCGACAGCGCCGAGAGCGCTTCGCTGTCCAGAAGAAGCATCAGCGCACCCGCTTGCGTGTTGCGCGACGCGCGGGCTTACGGTCGACGAGCCAGTCGTCGACCTGCTTCTCGGCCCATTCGAGGATCTCTTGCGGCACGGGGCCGTGCTCGCGGTCCATCTCGGCAAGCCACTCGTCGACGGCCGCAAAATGCCTGACCTTGGCGAGATACTCCGCGAGCGCCATCTCGACCGTGGACGACATGCTCCGCGCGCCGACCAGCCGCCGCAGCTCCTGCAGCTGGTCGGTGTCGACGGTGAGCGTCACCTTCTCCTTGGGCACGACCCGATAGTAGTACCTTTATACGACTTAGCCGAAGGTCTTGCCCTCGCCGCGATAGGTCGGGACGGACTCGGCGAGCGCACCGTCTTCGACGACGTGGATCAGCTCGAAGCGCTCGCACAACTCACCGGCTTTCGCGTGCCGGAACCAGACCCGGTCGCCGATCTGCAGCCCGCGCGCCGCATCCCCGCGCACCGGCGTCTGCACCTCGCCGGCGCCCTCGGTGCCGAGCAGTTCCAGCCCGTCGGTGGCCGGCCGCGGCAACCGGTTCTTGCCGGCCGGACCGGACGCGATGTAGCCGCCGCCGAACAGCGTCGCGATGTCCGGCGTGGGCCGCCGCACGACCGACACCGCGAAGTACAGCGACGGCCGGGGCTCGAACGAGTCGTACTGGTCGAACAGACCCGGGACGTAGAGCCCGGAGCCGGCACTGACCTCGGTCACGCACTCGTCCGCGCTGCTCACCTCGAGGCTGCCCGAGCCGCCGGAGTTCACGATCTCCAACGCGCCGACGGTCTTCTCGACCGCCTGCACCACGCTGCGCCGCCGCCCGGACAGCTCGGCGGCCGAGCGCTTCTTCATCAGCCGCACGCCCGCTGACGTGTCCTGCA
>JAVHVB010000314.1:0-5510 GCA_032160775.1 Pseudonocardiales bacterium
CCGGGACTGTTGATAGCCGACGAGCCGACCACCGCGCTCGACGTCACGGTGCAGAAGCAGATCCTCGCCCTGCTCGCCGAACAGAGCCGCGACCGCTCGCTGGCAACTCTGCTGGTGAGCCACGACCTCGGCGTCATCGCTGCGCAGAGTGACGAGGTCGCTGTCATGTACGCGGGACGGATCGTCGAGCGGGCACCGGTCGAGTCGCTGTACGCGGGGCGGCACATGCCGTACACCCACGCCCTGTTCGAGTCGATCCCGCGCATCTCCGCGCCGGCGCACGCGCCGATCGCCGTCGTCCCCGGCCAGCCACCGTCACTCACCAACCTGCCGGCCGGCTGCGCGTTCGCTCCGCGCTGCCCCTTCGCCCAGCCACGCTGCGTGGCCGAGACGCCGCCGCTGCAACCACTGGCGCACAACCCGTCGCACGAGGTCGCGTGCTGGTTCCCGATGAATCTTCCCGACGACGCCACCGGCGCAACCGGTGCGCGCGAAGCCCGGGACGTGTCATGACCGCCCCGCTGCTCCAGGTGAACAACCTCGTCGTCGAGTTCCCGCTCGCAGGCGGCCGGCGGCTCCAGGCAGTGTCGGACGTGACCTTCGACGTTGCCGCCGGCGAGACCCTCGGACTCGTCGGCGAGACCGGCTGCGGGAAGTCGACAACCGGACGCTCGATCCTGCAGAGCCCACGCCCGACCTCTGGGTCAGTGATCTTCGACGGCGTGGAGCTGACCGCGTTGTCGCCCGCCCAGGTGCGAGCGATCCGGCCGAAGATCCAGCTCGTCCTGCAGGACCCGATCTCGGCCCTGAACCCGCGCCGCCGGATTGCCGACATCGTGGCCGAGCCGCTCGACATCTGGGGAATCGGCACCAAGGGCACGCGCCGCGCGAAGGTGCTGGAGATGCTCGACGCCGTTGGCCTCGGCGAATCCGGCGTGCTGAGGCGGTACCCGAGCGAGCTGTCCGGCGGGCAGTGCCAACGGGTGAACATCGCGCGCGCGCTCGTGCTGGAACCGTCGATGCTGATCTGCGACGAGCCGGTCTCCGCGCTCGACGTCTCGATGCAGGGGCAGATCCTCAACCTGCTGCACGAAGCCAAGCGCAGATTCGGGCTGACGATGGTGTTCATCGGGCACGACCTCGCGGTCGTCAAGAACATCAGCGATCGAATCGCGGTGATGTACCTCGGCAAGATCTGCGAGATCGCCCCGGCCGACGAGCTCTATCGCGCACCGCGACACCCCTACACGCGCGCGCTGCTCGACTCGATCCTCGAACCGCGGGCGACAGCGCGGCGTACCGAGCCGGCCGTCGCGTTGGCCGCGGACGTTCCCTCGCCGCTCTCGCCACCAAGCGGGTGCCGGTTCCGCACCCGGTGTTCACGCGCCGAGGCGCGCTGCGCGACGGACGAACCGCCGTTGCTCGAGGTCGGGTCGAGTCATGAGCTCGCTTGCCACTTCCCGATCCCGGTCCCGTTGAGCGTCCCAGGAGTGGCGTCATGACGGCGTCGTCAGCGGTCCGCCGGTCGGCAGTGCGCCGCACCGTGGGCATCGGAACCAGGTTGGGCGAACTTGTTCTCGTCCTGCTGCTGGCGAGCCTCGCGACCTTCGTTCTCGCCGACCACCTGCCCGGCAATCCGGCGTTCAAGATTCTCGGGCCACACCATTCGCCGGCCGAATACGCCGCGGAGGGCCACAAGCTCGGTCTCGACGACCCGTTCCTGACGCGCTACTGGCACTGGCTGTCCGGCGCCCTGCACGGCGACTTCGGCATCTCGCTCGTGCCACCACGACTGCCCGTGTCAACAATGATCGGCGACGCGCTACCGGTCAGCGTTGAACTGTGCATCCTCGCGCTCGTGTTCTCGGTGGCGATCGCGATCCCGCTGGCCCTGTGGGCAGCGGTTCGGCCCGGCGGCCCGGTCGATCGAGGCATCGGGGTGATCTCCTATGCCCTGCTGTCGGTGCCAGAGTTCCTCGCCGGACTGCTGCTCATCCTGCTGTTCATCGTGGTGCTGCACGAGTTCCCGCGCATCGGCTGGTCACCGCTCACCGGTCCGGAAGGTCCGATCGAGAACCTCCGGCATGCGCTGCTACCTTCCCTCGCCCTCGCCTTGCCACAGGCCGCCCTGTTCACCCAGGTGCTCCGCAACGACCTCGATCGAACGCTCAAGGAGGATTTCGTCCTCGCCGCGAGGGCGACCGGCGAGCGGCCGAGCCGCATCCTCGTCCAGAGCGCGCTACGCCCCTCGATGTTCTCGTTCCTGACGATCGCCGGCGTCAGCATCGGCTACCTGATCAGCGGCACCGTCATTGTCGAGACGCTGTTCGGCCTGCCCGGGCTGGGCCGCACGCTGGTGACGGCCGCCGGTGGCAGCGACGTGCCCGTCGTTGCCGCGATCGTGGTCCTGATGGCAGCGGTCTACGTGGCGGCCAATGCCTTGATCGACGTCGGCTATCGCCTGCTCGATCCACGGATCCGGCGAGGCGTTCATGCTTGATGTGACCGTGCTCGACCGTGAGACGCCCCCGGCGCCGGCTGTAACGCCGACACCCGTCGGCCGCACGCGCTACGTGGTGCTCGCAACGCTCGAGGCGGGCGCAGCGACCGCCGCTCTGCTGGGCGGCACGACTGCCCTCGACGGCTCGTCCATGTGGCTTCGCACCGGACTCGTCTTCGCCGGCCTGTATCTCGCATACCGCGCCATCGGACATATCGCGCAGGTCATCGCGGGACATCGGGTGGACGTGCTCTTAGGCCTCTGCATCGGGTGGCTGACGATTCTCGGCTCAGCCGTCCTCTTCGCGCCTTGGCTGCCGCTCGGCGAGAATTCGGACACCAGCAAGACGCTGTTCGACCCGAGCTTCCTGCGCCCTGACCTTTTCTCGGCCCATCCGCTGGGCACCAACCAGCAGGGCCTCGACATGCTGGCCCGGGTCGTCTATGGCGGCCGCGAATCGCTCGTCGCCTCGATCCTGGCCGTACTCATCGGCACGGTCGTCGGCGGCCTGCTCGGCGTGCTCGCCGGCTATTTCGGCGGGCCGGTCGACCGGGTCGTCGGCATTCTCACCAGCGTCGGACTCGCATTCCCGCCGCTCGTGCTGCTCCTTGTGGTCGCGGCGACCCTGCCCGACGGCATCATCAGCCTCGCCATCACCCTGTCCGTCTTCGTTGTGCCGTCGACCATCCGGGTCGCCCGAGCCAACACGCTGGCGGTAGCCCAACGGGACTACACGCTGGCCGCCCGGCTGCTCGGGGCAAGCCGGTGGCAAGTGGCTCGACGCGAGGTGATCCCGCACGTCCTGCCGCCGCTCATCTCGCTCGGGCTGCTCGTCCTCCCGCTGCTGATCGTGGCCGAAGCGTCGTTGAACTTCCTCGGACTCGGCGTCGCGCAGCCCAAACCCAGCTGGGGAAACATGATCAGCGAAGGCGTGAACGGCGTCTTCGAGGCGAATCCGCACATCGTGCTGGTCCCCGGCGCCGTCCTGTTCATCACCGTGTTCGTTCTCAACGTCCTCGGACAGCGGGTGTCCCGTGTCTGGGATCCCCGGCACAACAAGCTCTAACCCCTGTTGCGCACCACCAATCGGAAGGTCGACGTCAATGCCGTCACGAAGTCCCAAGAGCCGGCCAGCTGCCGGCGCCGCGGTCGCCGCGCTCGCGGTCGGCGTACTCGCTCTCGCCGGGTGCACGTCATCCGGAAAGTCGGGCAACGCGTCGAGCGGCGCGCCGAGCCAGTCACCGAGCCCGTCCACCAGTGGCGCACCGGCGTCGGACCCGTTGGCGCAAACCGGCTTCATCCGCGAGGACAGTGGAACCGCCCAGACTGGCGGCACCCTCAACGCGGTGTCTGCCGTAGACGCACCCAGCGGGTACGACCCGGTCAAGGGCGTCTTGGACGGCCTGACCGGCATGAGCGAGTACGCCGCGATCTATGACCTGTTGTTGAGCTACGACCCCGTCGCGCAGGAGTTCGTACCTCAGCTGGCCGAATCGATGGAGCCGAATGCAGCGGGTAATGAGTGGACGATCAAGCTGCGCCCGGACGTGCAGTTCAGCGATGGCACTCCATTGGACGCGGCAGCAGTCAAGTACAACCTCGACCGCTGGGGCGGCGACGACTCGATCGGTTACTACTACCCGACTGTGGGTGAGATCAAGAGCGTGACGGTTTCCGACCCGCTCACCGTCGTGATCCACCTCAACACCGTCGACCGTGAGCTGAACTGGATCTTCACCCAGGGCTTCGGCTTGATCGGCTCGCCGACCGCGATCAAGAACATGGGCGAAGCCAAGTTCAACCTGCACCCGGTAGGGGCCGGCCCGTTCATGGTCTCGAAGTTCACGCCCGGCTCGGAGCTGTCGCTGGTACGCAACCCGAACTACTGGGGCGGAGACGTTCCGCTCGACGGCATCAAGTTCACCTACGCGACAGGAGACGAGACGCTGCTGCAAAGCTTGCAGAACGGCGACTTGAACCTGATCAACATCCAGGCGCCGCCGACCATCAAGAAGGGCGTCGACGCCGGCCTGAGCGGCTTCGTGTGGCTGCGCACCGAGGGCAGCACTGTGGTGATGAACGAGCGCAAGGGCCACGTCACGAGCGATGTGAACGTTCGCAAGGCCATCGCGCTCGCCATCGACCCAGCCGTCATCAACGAGCGGGTGTACAACGGCGTCGGTCTCCCGACGTCCAGCCTGTTCCCGGCAGACATGTACGGGACGACCGTCGAGGGCGTGACGCCGGACATGGACCAGGCGAAGCAGCTCGTCGCGGCGGCCAAGACCGAGCACAACTGGGACGGCTCGCTCGAGATGCTGTGCAAGCCCTCGCCAGAGGCGCAACAGCTGTGCCTCACCGAGCAGGCCATGCTCAACGCGGCCGGGTTCAAGATCACGGTCAAGCCGGCAGCGTCAACCGACGCATGGGTAGAGGCCCTGTACATCAAGGGCGAGTACGACATCTCGACGACGTCCAACCAGGTGACCGGCAAGGTCGGACTGTGGACCCAGCTCACCCAGGAGTTCACCGGGCCCTATACGCCCACGGGTTACAACGATCCGAGGATGGCCGACGCGCTGAACGCGCTGCGGACCGTCAGTACCGATGCCGAGTTGGTGACGACGCTGGACAAGATCCAGACGGTCTACAACGAGACGGTGCCCGAGGTCGTCGTCGCTACCGGCCGCAACGCGCTGCTGTGGCAGGGCATCGGCGGGATCATTCCCAGCTCGAACGGGACCGTGCTGTTCAACAAGGCGTACCTGACCTCGTGACGGCGGTCTTCGGTCCGCTGGATCCCGAGGTCGCCGAAATGCTGGCGACAGGGGACCTGGCGAGCGCCGAGGCAGTCTCGCCGACGATGGACAACCTGGCCCGGTTGCGGGCGCGGGCGGCAACGGTGCCGCCCGCGCCACCGCCCGACGTGGCGGCCACCGTCCGGGACGTGGTCGTCGGCGATATGGATGCGGGCCGGGTGTCGGTCCGCGTCTACGCCCCGGCGGACAGC
>JAVHVB010000315.1:0-3941 GCA_032160775.1 Pseudonocardiales bacterium
CGACGCGTCGACGTCCGGCACGCCAGGACCGCCGCGCCAGCTGAGTTCGACGCGTACGGCGTTCGCCTGCACCGGTACATTGGCGCCCTTGGTGATCGTCGTCATCACACCATCCTTTCACCGGACGTCCATCGCGCAGACTGGACGCATGGACCTCGCCCAGGCGCTCGACCAGCGGGTGGTCGTGCTCGACGGTGGGCTGGCCACCGAGCTGGAGCGGCGCGGGGCCGATCTGTCGTCTCGGCTCTGGTCGGCGCGGCTGCTGCGCGACGATCCGGCGGCGATCGTCGCGGCGCACGCGGCGTTCGTCGCCGCCGGCGCCGAGGTGGTGACCAGCGCGAGCTATCAGGCGTCGTTCGACGAGCTGGGCGACGACGCAGAGCCACTGCTGAGGCGCAGTGTGGCGCTGGCCCGCGAGGCCGGCCCGCGCTGGGTCGCGGCGTCGGTCGGTCCCTATGGCGCGGCACTTGCCGACGGCTCGGAGTATCGCGGCGACTACCGGCTGTCGGTGACGCAGTTGCGCGAGTGGCACCGACCGCGGTTGGCGGTGCTGGCCGACGCGGGAGCCGATGTGCTGGCGGTCGAGACGATTCCGTGCGTGGCCGAGGTCGAGGCGCTGTGCGCGGAGCTGGCCGGGATCGGGGTTCCGGCGTGGTTGTCGATCACCTGCGCCGGCGCGCTCACCCGCGCGGGGGAGCCGGCGGCCGAGGCGTTCGCACTCGCCGCCGAGTGCCCGTCGGTCTTTGCCGTCGGGGTGAACTGCACCGATCCCGCGGAGGTCCCGGCGCTGGTGCGGCTGGCGGCGGTCACCGGCAAGCCGGTCGTCGCTTACCCGAACAGCGGTGAGTCGTGGGACGCCGCGGCGCGGAGCTGGACCGGGCCGCGTCAGTTCCCGACGGCCGCGGTCGAGGACTGGGTTGCGTCCGGTGCGCGGCTGGTGGGCGGTTGCTGCCGGGTCCGGCCCGAGGACATCGCCGAGATCGCGCTGCGCGAGCGATCTTGATGCGGATGACGGGCCAGACCCCGCGCAGACCATCACGATCCGCGCGAACGCGCTGTGCCGCAGGCATGTGCGCTGTTGCCGGCCACAATCGCAGCCTCAGGAGTTCGACGCCTGTATTCCGGGTACAACGCGGGCATGAGTGAATCGCGCACCGGCGAGAATCCCGACGACCCCGAGAGCGGCGACGCGCTGCGGCAGCACTCCCAGGACCCTGCCGAGGGGCCGGAGGAGGAGTCCGAGCAGCAGGCCGACGTTCCCCGGGTGCACTCTCAGGATCCGGCCGAAGGCTGACGCCGGCGCGCGGCGAGCAGGGCGCGGCCCCCCAGCCAGCCGATGATCGTCCCGAGCACCAGGGACACGACGACCAGGACGAGGTGTACGGCGAAGAAGGTCGTCATGCCGTCGTTCCATGAGCGTCCGTCCATCCAGATGTTCTTCAGGAACGTCGGCCAGATGACCCACGACCACACGCCGAAGGCGATCAGGAACCACGCAACCCGCCGGGAAATCGTCACCCGTTCAGTATCGGCGCAGCCGCTCAGCCGGCTCCGATGCGCACCTGGCGGGCGGCGGCCGGGACGAGCTTCTTCACCGTGCGGTAGTCGTGGAACTCGCCGATCGCCCGCACCCGCCAGCCACCGGGCTGATCGGTGCGGCGCAGCTCGGCCATCAGCACCGCCGTGCTCGGCTGCGTGTCGGTGAGGTCGAACCGGGCGATCGACTCGTTCGTGTCCGCATCGGTCACCCAGCAGTACGCCGACGCGATGTCGGTGAAGGTCTGCTTGCGGAACGAGTTAATTGTGAAGATCAGTGACTGCACGTTCGCCGGCAGCCGGCCCAGATCGATCATCACCTGCTCACCGCTGTAGCCGCCCTCGCGGTTGTCGCCGGTGTGCTGCAGCGCGCCGTAGAAGTCGTTCTTGTGCATGTACCAGACGATCGCGAGCTTCTCCGCGGCCGCGTCGAAGGCGATGACGGACGCGTCCAGGTCGACCGTCGACTGGCCCTCCGCGGGTGTCCACCCGAGGCTGAACACGACCCGGTTCAGCGCGACGCCACCCGCGCCGAGGACGAGCGGCTGGTTGCGCTGGAGTGCGACCGTCCCGGCCGGGGCCGCTGGCGACGCCGGGCCCGCTGCCGGTAGTGGCGCCGCTGCGGGCTCGGCCGGGGGTGCCACTGCTGGTTCCGTCGCCTGCTCCGGGGGTGGCTGGTACTGGTAGGTCGGCGGGCCGGCTGGGGGTGCAGCCTCGGCCGGCGGTGGTGCGGCCTGAGCCGGCGGTGCCGCCGGCTCGACCGGCGGGGGTGCGGGCTGGACCGGCGGCGCGATCGGCGCCACCGGAGGCGCCGGCGTCGCTACCGGAGGTTCCGGAGCGGCCGCAGCCGCGCCGGTGGGCGCGGCGGCAGGCGGCTCCACAGGGGGAAGCAACAGCGGACCGGGCGGCGCAGCGGCTGGTGGCTCGGCCGGCGGCGCGGGCGGTGCAGCAGGCGGCGGTGCCGCTGCGGTCGGCGGTGCGGCAGGCGGTGGTGGCTCAGCCGGCGGTGCGGCAGGCGGTGGTGGCTCAGCCGGGGGTGCGGGCGGTGCGACGACGGCCGGTGGGGGTGGCGGGGCGGTCGGCGGGGTCACCGGCGGCGCGGGCGGCGGCGCGGCCGCGACGGGCGGGGCCTCCGCGGCCCGATCGTGCGCGGCCGCGTCGTCCGATCCGCCGACGTCGATGCCGAAGTCGCCGGCCAGCCCGGCCAGGCCGGACGAATAGCCCTGCCCCACCGCGCGGAACTTCCAGGCGCCCTGGCGGCGGTACAGCTCGGCGGCCAGGAAGGCCGTCTCTGCGTTCGCCTGCATCGGGAACAGCGCCAGCGACTGCCCGCTCGCCAGGTCGGTGAGCTCGATCCGCAGCTGCGGCACCTGGCCGAACGTCCCGCCGTCGGCGGAGGCGGCAAGCACCACCCGCTCGTACTCGGCGGGGACCTGGCCGAGATCGACGTCGATGTATTCGGCGGAGTCCGGGCCGTCCTGCTTGCCGGACATCCGCACCGACCCGCTGTAGTGCTCGGGCTGGTTGTAGAACACGAAATCAGCGTCCGAGCCGACTTCGCCCGTGTCCTCGAGCAGCAGGGCCGACGCGTCCACGTCCGGTATCCCGGGACCCGCCGTCCAGCGGAGCGTCGCGCGGACAGTCGAAGCGGAAATAGGGATGTTGGCCCCCATGCTCATCTGAGTCATGGTCCGGATCGTGCCAGATGTCGGGCGGAGGGCGCAGGAAACAAAGCTCGACGTGGCACCATGCCCGGATGCGGCATTTCGCCTTCCTCGAGCAGGAGGATCGGGACCGGCTGTTCCATCGCGCCCCGGAGCCGTTCACGGTCGACGACGAACCCGAGCGGCTGGGTGTCGCGCTCGGCGCGACGCTGTACTGCCCGGCGACCCGGCCGCGGCTGGCCCACGACATCGCCCGCCGCGCCGCGCAAGGCGTCGTCACAGTCGTGGTCTGCCTCGAGGATTCGGTGCCGGACGCCGAGCTGGTCGCCGCCGAGCGCAACGCCGTGCGGCAGTTGCGCGAGCTGGCCGCCTCGAAAGCGCCTGCCCCACTCGTGTTCGTCCGGGTCCGTGCCGCCGAACAGATCCCGATGCTTGTCGACGGCCTCGGGCCGGATGTCGGCCTGCTCACCGGCTTCGTCGTGCCGAAGTTCAGCGAGGAGTCGGGCCCGGCGTACCTCGACGAGGTCGCGGCGGCCAGCGATCGGATCGGCCGGCGGATGCTGGTCATGCCGGTGCTGGAGTCGGTGGATATCGGCTATGTCGAGACACGAATCAGCAGCCTGCTCGCCGCCCGCGGGCTCATCGACAAGTACCGCGACCACGTGCCTGCGGTCCGGATCGGCGCGACGGACCTGTCCGGCGCGTACGGACTGCGCCGGGGGCGGGACTTCACCGTCTGGG
>JAVHVB010000316.1:0-3344 GCA_032160775.1 Pseudonocardiales bacterium
GTTCCAGGCCGTCGCCCTCAGCCTGGGCCAACTCTCGTCGGTCGAGACGATCATCACGCTGGAAGTGCCGCTGACCCTGCTCGTCGCCTCCCGGGTGTTCGGCGGCCGGCTGACCCGGCAGGAGTGGCTCTCCATCGGCCTGATGACAATGGGCATGATCGGGCTCATCGGCGCGCTCAACCCGCGTCCCGGTGACGAGGTCGCGGTCGACGGCTCCACGTACGCGGCAGCCGGCCTCGGCACCGCGTTGGCCATCGGCGTCCTCATCGCGGTTTCCCGGACGAGCGCCACCGCGCTGCGGACGGTCTGCCTCGGCGCCGCGGCCGGAACCAGCTTCGGTCTGACGGCGACACTGATCAAGGAGACGGTCGCGCAGTACGACGTCCACGGCTTCGTCGGGGTGTTCAGCACCTGGCAGACCTACGCCGCCGCGGGCAACGGGATCCTCGGCATCCTGCTGATGCAGTGGGCCCTGCACAGCGGCCCGTTGATCGCCGCGCAGCCAGGCTTCACCCTGATGGACCCGCTCGTGTCGATCCTGTGGGGCGTGCTCGTCTACAACGAGGTCACCCGGCAGGGCCCCTGGCTCGTGCTCGCCGCCGCGGGTGGCGCCGCGATCATCGGCGGGGTGATCGCTCTCGCCCGCTCGCCACTGTTCGCGCCGGACTCCGACGCGCTGACGCAGGGTTAGCGCAACAGGTTCGAGAAGAGCGAAGCGGCCGCGAGCACTTGCTCGCGGCCGCTTCGTCCTTCAGTGGCTCAGTCGTTCAGCCGATCAATCGTTCAGCGGTTCAGGAAACTGCCACCCGGCACACTGCGACCTCGATCTCGGCGCCGGCCGGGAACCCGGACCGCGCCGCGAGGAGCTTGATGTCGAGTGCCCGGACGATCATCGACCGGTTGGTCGGCCGAATCTGCTGGTTGATCGTGATCTTGGCGACGCCGAGAACGTTGATCACCGAGTTCGGGTTTGCGTTGAGCGTGATCGGCTTGTTGTTGATGAACAAGTTCAAGACCGTCGCGCTACCCGTCACGTGCGGCACCGTTGCCGACGCGGCACCGTTGACCCGTGCGGCACAGCCGACTGCGTCGGCCCTGATAAACCCGTTGAGCAGGTTGATCGCCGCGATCCGCGAGCCGGCCCTGCCGTCGTAAGCGGCCGCGGTGTTCGTCCCCTGCACCGAGTCGGTGACCGCACCGACGTGCGCGAGCGGGTTGAGATTGACCTCGGCGGTGGAGCTGGTGTCGACCCGTCCGTCGATGGTGCCCGCTGCCGCCATGGTGATCGGCGCCGTCTCGTCGGAATGGATGCCGACCAGCGTGCCGACGTTCGCCGTCACCTTCGTGCCGTACGCCTTGGCGTACAGGAAGTGACCGGACGGCGGCACCTCTGTCGGGCCGATCTGCGAGGTCGTCGGGCTGATCGCCAGCTCGGCGCCGATCGCGTTGTCGCCGCGCGGCTTGAGCAGGCTCACGTACGCGCCGATGCCGATCGCGAAGCCCTTGCCCTCCTGGCCGAACGCGAGCTGGTAGTTCAGCGCCACGGTCGCGATGTTCGCGATCCGGATGATCGTGTTCGGTCTGACGTTGAGCGGCACGTGAACGGTGCCGACCTTGGCATTCACGAATCTCGTCGAGGACGATGCGCTGCCCACGCCGTCGACGACCTTCGCGATCGTCGTGGTCTCGATGGCATCGGCGGTGATCAGCCCACCGAGGGCGCTGACGCCTGCGGTCTCGGCGACCGAAGTCACCTGGTAGCCGCCGGGGATGGCCGTCGACGCGGTCCTCGTGTGAACCTCTCCGGTGTCCAGCAGGTTCGGCACCGTCACGTGCGCGACGTCGTTGCTGTCCGAGACCAACGCTTCGTTGTTGATCGACGACGCCGCAGTGAGGTCGGACGTGATCGTGTTGTTGGCGGCCCGGACGAGCGAGCCGCCGGCCCACCCGACGAACTCGTAACCCGTCGTGACAGGTGCCGCCCCGGCACCCGTGCCGCCGATCACGACCGTGACCGCAGCAGCAGAGGCTGCAATTGCCCCGCTGAGTGTGCTCTTAAACTTCATCCCCGATGCCTTCCCGAAGGTTTCCCGCATGACCGTGCTCCGAATTGCTCAACGAATACCGCGAGGCCCAGATACGCCGTTTTTGCGGTAATCGTCCACAAAAGTAGCAAGATCTCCACCACATCCGGGTGAGGTTGGCGTCTGCTCCAGCGGGTACACCCCCGGTGTGTCCACACCTGCCGAGCTGATCGCGACCCTCTACGACGACCCGATGGAGTGCGCTCGACTGGCCCAGCTGCGCTATGTGAGCCCGGATGAGCCGGGCTACACGCGGGTTCGCCGTGGCCGCGGGTTCAGCTATCGCGACGCCAAGGGTGGCACCGTCGCCGACGTCGCCGTCCGGGACCGGTTCGCCGCCCTGGCCATCCCGCCGGCCTGGGTCAACGTCTGGATCTGCGCGAACCAGGACGGTCATCTGCTCGCCGTGGGCGAGGACGACCGCGGCCGGAGGCAGTACGTCTACCACCCGCGATGGCGCTCGATCCGTGATCAGCTCAACTTCTACCGCCTCGTCGGCTTCGGCGAGGCGTTGCCGATCGTGCGCAAGGACGTCGAGGGCCAACTGCGCCGCAGATCGTTCGACATCGACCGGGTGCTCGGCGCGATGCTGCGGATCATCGACGTCGCCGGCCTGCGGGTCGGCAACGAGGTGTACGCGGAGGAGAACGACAGCTACGGGCTGAGCACGCTGGCCAAGCGCCACGTGCGGGTGTCCGGTCCGCGGATCGACTTCCGGTTCCCGGCCAAGTCCGGCCGCCGGGCCGAGGTCACGATGTCCGACGCCGGCGTCGCGCGCGTCATCGAGCAGTTGCTCGCGCAACCGGGCGGTCGGTGGCTGTTCCGCGTCGGCGGCGCCCGGGTCGGCTCGGACGAGATCAACCAGCGGCTGGCCGACGTGACGGGGGCGCACTTCACCGCCAAGGACTTCCGCACCTGGCACGGCACGACCACCGCGTTCCGGCATCTGCGCAGGCAGCTGCCCGCAGGCGACCACGCCGAGACGCACGTGCTTGCCGCGATCGACGCCGCGTCACTTTCGCTGGGCAACACCCGCGCGGTGGCGCGAGCGCACTACGTCCACCCGGACGTCGTCGACGGTTACACCTCGGGCGAGCTGGAACGCTTCCTCGAGAAGCGCCGCGCCAGCGGCAACCGCTGGCTGGACGCGGACGAGCGGCTGCTGCTCGCCTTCCTCGCAGACAGCCTCGAGCGGCGGGCCGGTGATCTGACCGCCGTCGCATGAGCGTTGGATCGGGCGCGTGGACACCTTCGTCAAGC
>JAVHVB010000317.1:0-3469 GCA_032160775.1 Pseudonocardiales bacterium
TGGCCGGCTTCACCTCGTAGGAGACCGCGAACGCCTCGGTCGTCTCGCCGAAGTTCCAGCCGGCCTTGAACGCGGTGACGTTGGCCTCGGCGACGTCCGGGCGGTGCCGGAACTTCGTCCGGACGAACTCCAGCGTGCCCTCGGTGGGCCGCGAGTACATCCAGGACAGCAGGCCGAGCGCGAACATGTTCTTGCTGCGGCCGGCGTCCTTGCGGGACAGCTCGCTGCCGGCGAGCGCGTCCAGCGTCAGCTGCGTCAGTTCGATCGCGTGGACGGTGAACCCGTCGAGCGTGCCGTCCTCGAGCGGGTTGCTGTTCCAGCCCACCCGCGCCAGCGCCCGGGTGGTGAAGTCGTGGGTGTCGATGATCAGCGTGCCGCCCTTGGGCACGTCACCGAGGTTGGCCTTGAGCGCCGCCGGGTTCATCGCGACGAGCACGTCGGGCCGGTCACCCGGGGTCAGGATGTCGTGGTCGGCGAAGTGCACCTGGAAGGACGAGACCCCGGCCAGGGTGCCCTGCGGCGCGCGGATCTCGGCCGGGAAGTTCGGGAAGGTCGCCAGGTCGTTGCCGAAGACCGCGGTTTCCTGGGTGAATCGATCCCCGGTCAGCTGCATGCCGTCACCGGAGTCGCCTGCGATCCGGATAACGACCTGGCCGAGCTGCTGGACGTCCTTGGTCATCAGCGGTGCATGCCTCCAGGCATCGAACGGCGGCCGCGGGCCGGAAAATCGGGCACCGCAGCCTGTTCATACTACGTTTACATGCGGCGTTTGGACGGGTGTGCTGGCTCACTCCGCCCGCCCGAATCCGGCCAACTCGCCCGGTTCGGGTGAGTGGGCGCCGCCGGACGGGTACTACCAGGGCGTAGTGGCCGCTTCGGCTTCGGAGGTGTCTCATGGCAGACCTGGTCTTGCCGGCGTTCGAGATGGACTGTCGCGACTGGATCGTGCTGAGCCCAGGGGACGCCGGAATGCCCGAAGACGTCGCCGGCTCCCCGCTGCTCGCCGTCCTCAGCACCATCGTCATCGAAGACGACCTGTTGGAGGCTAGGGGCGCCCTGTCCGTCGGCCTGACCGAGGGCGCCGACGACCTGGAGACCGCGGCTGTCGCGCCCGGGGCTCCTGCCCAGGAACTCGTGGGGATGGACGCCAGCCCAGGCACCCGGCGCTACGTCATCCCGGCCCCGAACAACCACCCGCTGGCGCTCGTAGCCGAGTTCGTCATCGGCGAGAAGGGCAGCGAGGCCCTGCTCGAGCGCGTGCACCAGCTGATGCGCTCGTTCCGCTGGCAAGCCGCCTGACCGGTCTCCAGGTCCGCTCGTCCGCTCATTCCGTTCATTCCGCTCGGCCGGCAGTCCGCCGGCGAGCGATCAGACGATCTCGGTGATCGTCGCGGTGGCCACGTCGAAGACGAACCCGCGCACCTCGTCGCGGTGCGGTAGCCACCGGCACTCCCGGATCGTCTGCATCGAGCGCCGGGTGTCCTCGTAGAGATCGGTGAACCCGGCGACCCGCCACGGGGGCGTCTCGCCGCTCTCGGCCTCGAGTTCGGCGCGGAAGGCCTCGTCGTCGAAGCCGTCCATGCCGCACTCGGTGTGGTGGATCACCATCACCTCGCGGGTGTTCAGGGCGCGCTGGCTCAGGGCGAGCGAGCGGAGCGCGTCCTCGGTCGGGATGCCGCCGGCGTTCCGAATCAGGTGCGCGTCGCCGATCTCCAGGCCGAGCGCGCCGAACAGGTCCAGGCGGGAGTCCATGCAGGCGAGGATGGCGAGGCGCAGTTTGGGCCGAAGCGGCCGCGCGCCGGGAAAAGTGCTGACGTAGCGCTCGTTCTCGTGCACGAGATGGTCGACGACGGACATGGTTCGAAGTCAACCAGAGCGGGTGTCGCCGCCGACGTTCGGGAACGCGGTCGCCCGCCCCGGACGTTGAACCGACATGCATGGCGTGCAGAACGGGCTGAAGACCGCCGCCCTGTTCGGCGTCCTCGGCGCGCTCTTCGTCGTCATCGGCTGGTCGTTCTACGGCACCACCGGCGCGGTCATCGGCCTCGTCCTGGCGCTGGCCGTCAACGCGTGGAGCTTCTTCAACTCGGACAAGCTCGCGCTGCGCTCGATGCGCAGCCGGCCGGTGAGCCAGGCCGAACAGCCGGCGATGTACCGGGTGGTGCAGGAACTCGCCACCGCGGCCCGGCAGCCGATGCCCCGGCTGTACGTCTCACCCGTCGCCACCCCGAACGCCTTCGCCACCGGCCGCGACCCCCGGCACGCGGCGGTCTGCTGCACCGAGGGGATCCTGCAGGTCCTGACCGAGCGTCAGCTGCGGGCCGTCCTGGCCCACGAGCTCAGCCACGTCTACAACCGCGACATCCTGATCTCCTCGGTGGCCGGCGCACTGGCCGCCGGGATCACCATGCTGGCGAACTTCGCACTGTTCTTCGGTGGTGGCGGCGACCGCGACCGCAACCCGTTCGGGCAGCTGCTGATGGTGTTCCTCGGCCCGCTGGCGGCCGGGCTGATCCAGCTCTCGATCAGCCGCTCGCGCGAGTTCCAGGCGGACGAGTCCGGGGCGAAGCTGTGCGGCGATCCGCTGGCACTCGCGTCGGCATTGCAAACGATCGACGCGTACAGCAAGCGGCTGCCGCTGGTGAAGACCGCACGGCTGCAGACCACCAGCCACCTGATGATCGCCAACCCGTTCGGCGCCGGCGGCCTGCGCGGCCTGTTCTCCACGCACCCGCCGATGCAGGCGCGGATCGAGCGCCTCGTGCAACTGGCCGAGTCCGACCCCCGCTACCCCCGCAGCTGAGCCTTTAGCGCCGCTTAGGCGATCGGCAAGAGCGACAAGCGAATCTTCGGGCATCAGCCCCAGCCCGAGGAGAAACCATGCCACGCACACGCAGCGCAACCGCCTTCGCCAGGTGCGCCGTCGCAGGCGCCGCCGTCGTCACGATGTCGTTGATCGGCGCAGCGCCGGCGCAGGCCGACACGGGCTCGACCGGCACCTACACCGGCGCCTCGTGCGGTTGGTACCCCCACACCAGCAGCATGCTCAGCCTGTGGGACGACAAGATCGTCCGGATCAACCTGCCCGGCGTCTCGGCAGTCAGCGACGGCCAGCTTGTCTGGGCCCACGTCCAGTTCGCGCAGCCCGCCGCCGACGGCAGCATGGCTGCCTATCGGGACGGCTGGTTCTACACCTACGCATCGCCGGGCCAGCTCACCGCGTCGTGGACCTCCTACCAGGAGGGGACGCCGAACTGGACCTATGTCGAGGACGCACCGGGCGAAAGCGGCTACGTGGCCGGCGATGTCAGCAACTTGTCGACGTCGGTGTTCGTGTCGCTGTACTGGATGACCGGCTCGACCGTCACCGGCAGCGCAACCGAGTGGGCCCAGAACGCCGGCTCCGTCTATCACCCGGAAATCTGCAACACCGGCGGCACGCTGTTCTGACGGCGTGCGGTCAGCGATG
>JAVHVB010000318.1:0-9472 GCA_032160775.1 Pseudonocardiales bacterium
ACGTCCCAGGGGATCGTCCGCCAGTTGCCGAGGTAGCTGCGCATGCGCACGGCCGTCGCGTCGGCGCGCAGCCGCGGCCGGGCCGGCAGGTGCAGTCCCCCGCCGACGATGGCGCCGAGCACGACGGTGAACGTCTGGTCCTTCCAGCTGAAGCTGGCCCCGGCGTTGGCGTGCCGCATCACGACCGCGATGACGACGAAGGTCGCGAACACGACGACCGCCGTGGCGTTGGCGATCCTGCCGACCAGCAGCGGCCGGGCTTCGATGACAGCCTGATCGTCGGTCACTCTGGTCGTCACAGTCGGCAGGCGTGGATGTCGGTGACGAGGATGCCGCGGGCGCCGATCTGCCACAGCTCGTCCATGATCGCGTTCGTCTCGCGCCGCTTGACCATCGAGCGCACCGCCGACCACCCCGGCTTCACCAGCGGCGAGACGGTGGGCGACTCGATCCCCGGCGTCAGCGCGACAGCCTTCTCGACCAGCTCGTCGGGGATGTCGTAGTCCATCAGCACGTACTGCCGGGCGATGATCACGCCCTGCAGCCGGCGCATCAGCTGCTCGACCCGGGCCGGGGTGTCGACCCCGCGGCGCTGGATGAGCACCGCCTGACTGGTGAGCAGCGGCTCGCCGAAGACCTCCAGGCCGGCGTTGCGCAGCGTGGTGCCGGTCGAGACGACGTCGGCGATGGCGTCGGCCACGCCGAGCCGAACCGACGTCTCGACCGCGCCGTCGAGCCGGATCACCTCGGCGGCGATGCCCTGCCGCTCGAAGTAGTGGGCGACCACGCCCGGGTACGCGGTGGCCACTCGCTTGCCGGCGAGTTCGGCGACCGACGCGAGGCTGCCGGCGTGCGCGGCGAACCGGAAGGTGGAGCGGCCGAAGCCGAGCGGCAGGATCGGCTCGGCGGGCGCGCCCGAGTCGAGCAGCAGGTCCTCGCCGGTGATGCCGACGTCCAACTGGCCGGCGCCAACATAGGTCGCGATGTCGCGCGGGCGGAGGAAGAAGAATTCGGTCTCGTTCTCGGCGTCGACCAGCAGCAGCTCGCGGCTGTCCGAGCGCTGGCGGTATCCCGCCTCGGTGAGCATGACGCTGGCGGGCTCGCTCAGCGAGCCCTTGTTGGGAACGGCGATGCGGAGCATGCGGAACCTGTCTGTGAAGGGCGAACGGGGGACGCGAACCGGCTACAGATGTCGGTAGACGTCCGCAAGCCCGATGCCCTTGCCCAACATGATGACCTGGACACGGTAGAGCAGCTGGCTGATCTCCTCCGCGGTGCGCTCAGCGGATTCGTGCTCGGCGGCCATCCACACCTCGGCGGCCTCTTCGACGACCTTCTTGCCCTGTTCGTGGACGCCCGCGTCGAGCGCCGTGACCGTGCCGGAACCCGCCGGGCGCTCGCGCTGGCGCTCGGCGAGTTCGGCGAACAGTTCGTCGAAGGTCTTCATCAACGCACAAGGTTACCGGCGGGCCGGTCAGTGCTCGTCCGCCGGCTTCCCGCGCATGAGGCGCCAGGAGTGCAGGCGATGGAAGCCGCGCACAGCCTCCGGTCGGCGCGACTTGAACGCGAAGCGCGGGTCGTGCTCGATGGCCGCGTGCAGGTCGCGGTCGATGAGCACCCAGCCCGGCCGGGCGAGCGAGGTCAGCCGGCTGGCGATGTTCACCGTCGATCCGAAGACGTCGCCGAGCCGCACGACCACCGGCCCGAGCGCGAGGCCGGCCCGCAGCTCGGGCAGCTCCGGGTGCTGCGCCGCCCCCTCGAGCAGTTCCAACGCGATCTCGGCGGCGCTCGCCGGGTCGTCGGCCTGGAACAGCACCTCGTCGCCGATCGTCTTCACGATCCGGCCGCCGTGCTGGCCGACGACCTCGGTCGCCAGGGACTCGAATGCGTCGAGCAGTGTGCGCAGCTCGGTCTCGCTCACCTTGCGGGTCAGCGCGGTGAACCGCGACATGTCCGCGAAGCCGATCACGGTCCGCGCCGGGCCGCTCGCCACGTCGGCATCGCCCTGCGCGGCCATCCGCGCCACGTACGCGGCGAGCTGCCGGCGCCAGGTGTAGTTCTGCAGCTCCTCGAGCAGTGGCAGCACCTGACCGATCAGCTCGTCGAGCTGCGGGCCGGAGTCGAGCAGCTCCGGCCGCTCGTTGATCTGCGTCAGCAGCAGCTGGCCCTGGTGCGCGGCCAACCGGGAGAACGTCTGCCCGAACAGTCGCGCCACGGCGAGCCGAACCTCTTCGTCGGCGAGGCCGAGGTTCGCCAGCTCGCGCATCGTGCGCAGCGCGCCGACGTCGCTGTCGGTGAACACCACCTCGTGGTCGCCGACGGTCGGGAAGCCCAGCGCGCGCCACATCCGGCGCGCCTCGTCCCGGTCGACGCCGGCGTGGTCGCTGACCTCCTCGGGCGTGTACTTGCGCGACCCGCCGAGGATGATCGCCTCGACGTGCTCGAGCAGCTGGGCAACGTCGACCGCGGAGGTGTCGAGCTGCTGGTCGTCCGCGTCGGCCACGACGGCTCAGGCGGTGTGGCAGGGGCGCGGCATGCAGCTGACCCTAGTTGCTCACGGCGCCGGGTACCTGGCGAGCGTGACCGCGGTCGCAAGCGCCGCGCTCGCCGCCTCGTACCCCTTGTCCTCACTCGATCCGGGCAGCCCCGCGCGGTCGAGCGCCTGCCCCTCGTCGTCGCAGGTCAGCACCCCGAACCCGATCGGCACGCCGGTGCGCTGCGCGACGAGGGTGAGCCCGGTCGTGGCCGCCGAGCAGACGTAGTCGAAGTGCGGCGTGCCGCCGCGGATGACGACGCCGAGGGCGACGACCGCGTCGACGTCGCCGTCCCCGATGACCCGCGCCGCGGCGACCGGCAGCTCGAAGACGCCCGGCACGCGCAGCTCGGTGACGTCCAGGACGGTCGCCTCGCGCAGCGCGCGGCGCGCGCCGTCCAGCAGGCCGGACATCACCTGCTCGTGCCACTGGCTGGCGATGACGACGACGGTCAGCCCGGCCGCGCCCTCGACGACCAGCTTTGGTGCCCCGTGCCCACTCATGTTGTGGCGCCGGAGTCCGCGTCCGACTCGAAGTCGAGGTCGTGGCCCATCCGGTCGCGCTTGGTCTGCAGGTAGCGCAGGTTCTCCGGATTGGCGTGCACCGGCAGCGGCTAGCGTCCGACGACGCGCAGCCCGTAGCCCTCGAGGCCCGCGCGCTTTGCCGGGTTGTTGCTCAGCAGCCGCATCGAGTGGATCCCGAGATCGACCAGGATCTGCGCGCCGGTGCCGTAATCGCGCGCGTCGGCCGGCAGGCCGAGCTCCAGGTTGGCGTCGAGGGTGTCCGCGCCGGCGTCCTGCAGCTGATAGGCCTGAAGCTTGTGCAGCAGGCCGATGCCCCGGCCTTCGTGCCCACGCACGTAGAGCACGACGCCGCGCCCCTCGCGCGCCACCGCCGCGAGGGCGGCGTCCAGCTGCGGCCCGCAGTCGCAGCGCAGCGAACCGAACACGTCACCGGTGAGGCATTCCGAGTGCACCCGGACGAGCACGTTCTCGCCGTCGCCGATCTCGCCGAAGACGAACGCGACGTGCTCGCGAAGGTCGTAGCTCGATGAATAGCCGACCGCGGTGAACTCGCCGTAGCGCAGCGGTACCCGCGCGGACGCAATCCGCTCGACCAGCTTCTCGAACCGGCGCCGGTAGGCGATCAGGTCGGCGATGGAGATCAACGCCAGGTCGTGCTCGTCGGCGAACACCCGCAGCTCGTCGGCGCGCGCCATCCCGGCCGGGTCCTTCTCGCTGACCACCTCGCACAGCACGCCGGCGGGGTGCAGGCCCGCCAGCACGGCGAGATCGACCGCTGCCTCGGTGTGCCCCGGTCGGCGCAGCACGCCGCCGTCCTTCGCACGCAGCGGGACCACGTGGCCGGGCCGCGCGAAGTTCTCCGCACGGGAGGCGGGGTCGGCGAGCATCCGGATCGTGTGTGCCCGGTCGCTCGCCGAGATGCCGGTCGTGACGCCCTCGCGCGCGTCGACGGTGACGGCGTACGCAGTGCCGCGCCGGTCCTGGTTGGTGTGATACATCGGCGGCAGGTCGAGGCGGTCGGCGTCGCCCTCGGTGATCGGGACGCAGATGTAGCCCGAGGTGTAGCGGACCATGAACGCCACCAGTTCCGGCGTCGCCAGTTCGGCCGCGAAGATCAGGTCGCCCTCGTTCTCGCGGTCCTCGTCGTCGATGACCACGACCGGCTTGCCGGATTTGATCTCGGCGATCGCCCGCTCGATGGAATCCAGCCGCACAGTCATCGGACGACCTGCCACGGGCGGGCTTGGACCGCGAAGCGGAGGTGAGCGTTCCCTCGGCGTGCCATCAGTGACTCACGTCCAGCAGCCGCGCGACGTATTTCGCCAGGACGTCGACCTCGAGGTTCACCGGGTCGCCGGGCAACTTCGCGCCGAGGGTGGTGGCGCGCAGCGTCTCCGGGATCAGCCCGACCTCGAACCAGTCCGGGCCGACGGCGGAGACGGTCAACGAAACCCCGTCGACGGCCACCGAGCCCTTCTCGGCGACGAACCGGGCGAGCTCGCCCGGCAGCCCGAACCGGACGGAGTCCCACGCGTCGCCCGGTGTCCGGGAGATCACCGCGCCGGTGCCGTCGACGTGTCCCTGCACGACATGCCCGTCGAGGCGCGCGCCGGCGCGCACCGCCCGCTCGAGGTTCACCGGGTCCCCTGCTGCGAGCGCGCCGAGGGAGGTGCGCTTCAGCGTCTCGCCCATCACGTCGAAGTCGATCTCGGTGACCTCACCGGGGCGCCAGCCCACCACGGTGAGGCAGGCGCCGCTCACCGCGATGGACGCGCCGTGGCGCAGGTCGTCGACGACCCGGCGGGCGGCAACTGTCAGCAGCGCCGAGTCGCCGCGCCGCTCCAGGCCGGCGACCGCGCCGACCTCCTCGATGATTCCGGTGAACAATCAGTCTCCTGCCGTCTGGTCCGGCCCCGGCGCCCGCTGGGTAAATTGCGGGCGGGCGACCACCTTGATGTCCTCGCCGAGCCGGGTGACCGACTCGATGTCCAGCATCAGGGCATCGGAAAGCGTTCCGATGCCGGCCGCGCCCAGTGCGGGCGGACCGGCGCCGAGCAGCGTCGGCGCGAGGTAGGCGATCACCTCGTCGACGCAGCGCGCCTCCACAAAGGCCCCTGCCAGGGTAGGCCCGCCTTCGACGAGTACGTGTCGCACGCCTCGGTCATACAGGGCTTTCAGGGCGAACTGGGGTACTGCTGTGTCGAGGACCACTGTCTCGGCGGCCGAGTCGAGCACCCGGGCGTCGTCCGGGACGCGATGCCGGCGGTCGAGCACGACCCGCAGCGGCTGCGGGTCGGCGACGCCGTCACCGTCCCGGACGGTCAGGTGCGGATCGTCGGCGAGCACCGTCCCGCTGCCGACCAGCACGGCGTCCACGGCGCCACGCAGCCGGTGCGCGTCGGCGCGCGACGCGACCGACGAGATCCAGCGCGAGGTGTAGTCCGCGGCGGCGACCCGGCCGTCGAGGGTGGCGGCGAACTTCCAGGTGACGTACGGCCGGCCGGTGCGCATCGCGTGCAGCCACGGGCGCAGCGCGCCGCTCGCCGCGGCGTGCGACTCGATGCCGGCGACGACCTCGACACCGGCCGCGCGTAGCCGGTCGGCGCCGCCGGCCGCCTCCGGGTTGGGGTCGTCGACGGCGTACACGACGCGGGTGACCCCGGCCGCGATGAGTGCCGCGGTGCACGGTCCGGTGCGCCCGGTGTGCGCGCACGGCTCGAGGGTGACGACCGCCGTGGCGCCGCGGGCCGCCTCCCCCGCTGCGGCGAGCGCGACCACCTCGGCGTGCGGTCCGCCGGCCGCGGCGGTGGCGCCCTCGCCGATCAGCTGGCCGGCCGCGTCGATGAGCACGGCGCCGACGGCCGGGTTGGGGCTCGTGCGCCCGCGCACCAGTTCGGCGAGCGCGAGGGCGCGGTGCATGGCCGCCTGCTCCGCCTCGCTGGCACCCATCAGCGGCTCATCGCCGCGCGCGCCTGCCTGCGCAACGCCTCTACGGCCTTGCCGGGGTCGGCTGCGCCGAACACCGCGGAGCCCGCGACGAACACATCCGCACCGGCCTCCGCCGCCGCCTCGATGGTGTCCGAGCCGATGCCCCCGTCCACCTCGACGAACAGGCGCAGGTGACCGGCCCGGACCTGCTCGCGGGCGAGGCGGACCTTCGGCAGCACGTCGGCGATGAACTCCTGGCCACCGAACCCCGGCTCGACGGTCATCACGAGCAGCGTGTCGAACTCGCGGAGCAGGTCCAGGTACGGCTCGAGTGGCGTGCCGGGCTTCACCGACAGGCCGGCGAGCGAGCCGGCCGCGCGGATCGCCCGCGCCGTCTGCACCGGGTCGGCGGCGGCCTCGACGTGGAACGTGACGTTGGCCGCGCCGGCCTCGGCGTAGTCCGGCGCCCAGCGGTCCGGATCGTCGATCATCAGGTGGCAGTCCAACGGCAGCTCGGTGGACCTGTGCAGGCTCTGCACCACTGGCAGCCCGATCGTCAGGTTCGGGACGAAGTGGCCGTCCATCACGTCCACGTGCAGCCAGTCGGCGCCGGCCACTGCATCCGCGGCCTCGGCGAGCCGGGCGAAGTCGGCCGACAGGATGCTCGGCGCGATCATCGGCTCGGCTTTCACGCGAACAACTGTATGGCGGACCGGTTTCGGCGTCTGGAGCGGCTATCCGACGCCGGGACGCCTAAACCGGTTGGATCAGCGCGCAGAACATGGCGTCGGTGCCGTGCCGGTGCGGCCAGAGCTGGACGGTTGGCGCGTCGCCGAGCAGAGGGACGCCGGGGAACATCGGTCGCGCGTCGACCAGCGGCGCGTCCCGGACGACCTCGGTGGTCTCGGCCGGGTGCGGCGAGCAGGTGACGTAGGCGACGACGCCGCCCGGGCGGACCAGTCGCAGCGCCGCGGCGAGCAGGCCGCGCTGTAGTTCGACGAGGTCGGCGAGGTCGTCCGGCCGGCGTCGCCAGCGCGCCTCCGGCCGGCGGCGCAGCGCGCCGAGACCCGTGCACGGCACGTCGACGAGCACCCGGTCGTAGCCGCCGTCGATCGGCGGCAGCTCCCGGGCATCGCCGACTCGTACCTCCACGTCCCACGGTTCGGTGACCCGGCGGACCAGGTCGGCGCGGTGCGCGCGACGCTCGTTCGCCACCAGCCGGGCGCCCCGCTCGGCGGCGAGCGCGGCGAGCAGCGCCGCCTTCCCGCCCGGACCGGCGCACAGGTCCAGCCAGCGCTCGTCCCGGCCGGCGAGTGGCGCGTCGGCGAGGGCGCGCGCACACAGCTGGCTGCCCTCGTCCTGCACGCCCGCCCGGCGCGCCGACACCGCAGGCAGCGTCGCCGGGTCACCGCCGGACATCCGCACCGCGTGCGGGGAGTACGGACCGGGCTCGCCGCCCGCCTCGGCCAGCAGCGCTTCGCGGGTGATCCGCCCCGGCCACGCGACGAGGTGGGTGCGCGGCCGTTCGTCGTCGGCCGCGAGAGCGCGCCCGGTCTCGTCCTGATCGCCGTCGAGCGCCTGCTCGAACGCCCGGACGATCCACTCCGGATGCGCGGTGCGCACGGCCAGGACGCGCACCGGGTCGGCGCCGGCGGTGAGCTCGGCCACCCACTCGTCCCACCCGCGGGCGGTGACCCGGCGCAGCACCGCGTTGACGAAGCCGCCGGCGCGGCCGTGCCCAACCCCGTGCGCCAGGTCGACGCTGGTGGCGACCGCCGCGTGCGGCGGGATGCGGGTGCGCAGCACCTGGTACGCGCCGATGCGCAGCACATCGAGGACGCCGGGCTCCACCTCCGCGAGGGCCCGATCCACACAGCGCCCGAGGATCTCGTCGAGGGTGCCGAGCGCGCGCAACGTGCCGTAGCCGAGCTCGGTCGCGAGCGCCGCGTCGCGACCGGACAGCCCGTGCGCGCCGAGGATCCGGGGCAGGACCAGGTTGGCGTAGGCGTCCTGCTCGTGCACGGCGCGCAGCAGTTCGAACGCGGCGACCCGCGCCGGATCGGCCGCGGCGCGGCGCGGCCGCCGGGCGCGCTCAGCCAAGGCGCTCGCCGTCCGCGATCCGGGCACCCCGCGCCCAGTCGACGGCCGGCATCGGGCGCTTGCCGGACGGCTGCACCTCGACCAGGTCTACCGAGATGGTCCCGGTGCCGACGGCCGCCCCCGACCGGTCGACGCGGAGCTCGCCCGGGCCGAGGTCGTTCGCGCCGCGCAGCCGCACCGGTCCGAGCTTGAGCCGCTCGCCGCGAAACGTCGTCCAGGCGCCCGGCTGCGGTGTGGCCGCGCGGACGAGCCGCTCGACGTGCCGCGCCGGCGCCGTCCAGTCGACCCGCACATCGTCGACGGAGAGTTTGGGCGCGAACGACACCCCGTCGGCCGGTTGCGGCACGGCCACCAGGGTGCCGTCCTCGATGCCGTCCAGGGTGGCGAGCAGCAAACCGGCGCCGCTGGCCGCAAGCCGCTCGAGCAGATCGCCGGCGGTGTCCTGCGGGCGCACCGACTCGGTCACCACGCCGTAGACCGGACCGGTGTCGAGCCCGGCCTCCAGCAGGAAGGTGGACGCGCCCGTCACCTCGTCCCCGTGCAGCAGCGCATGCTGCACCGGCGCCGCACCGCGCCAGGCGGGCAGCAGGGAGAAGTGCAGGTTGACCCAGCCGTGCCGCGGAACGGCGAGCAGGGCCGGCGGGATCAGCGCGCCGTACGCCACGACCGGACAGCAGTCCGGGGCCAGCGCCGCGAGCCGCTCGACGAACTCCGGCTCGCTCGGCCGCTGCGGGGCGAGCACCGGCAGCCCCGCTTCGGCAGCGACCGCGGCGATCGGCGACTCGCTCGTGCGCCGCCCCCGCCCGGCGCGTGCGGGCGGCCGGGTGATCACCGCGACCACGTCATGGCGGGGCGAGTCGAGCAGCGCGCGCAGCGACGGGACTGCCGGGGCCGGTGTGCCCGCGAAGACCACCCTCATCCGAACAGGCCGGGCCTGGCGGAGCTGTGCGGACTGACCTTCATCGCCGGGTTGGCGCGGTCGGCCCACGGGGCGTCCCGGATCGCCCGCATGGCGGCCTTGCGGGTCGCGGCGTCCAGCCGGTCGACGAACAGCACGCCGTCGAGGTGGTCGGTCTCGTGCTGGACGCAGCGGGCGAGGTTGGCGGTGCCCTCGACGGTGACCGGGTCGCCGTACATGTTCTGCCCGTGGGCGACGACGTTGGCCCGGCGGCGGCAGTCGAAGGCGAGCCCGGGGATGGACAGGCAGCCCTCGTCGCCGTCCTGCATCTCCTCGTCGGGGAAGTGCAGCACCGGATTCACCAGGTGCCCGGACATCGAGTGGTCGACGTGATAGGTGAACACCCGCAGCCCGACACCGATCTGTGGCGCGGCCAGGCCCTGCCCCGGCGCGTCGATCATGGTCGCGGACAGATCCGCGACGAGCGT
>JAVHVB010000319.1:0-2908 GCA_032160775.1 Pseudonocardiales bacterium
CCGATCTCGTCCGGGAAGCTGAACAGGTCCAGCTCGGCGCCCAGCTTGCGATGGTCGCGCTTGGCCGCCTCCTCGAGCCGGAAGAGATGAGCCCTGAGATCGTCCCTGGTCGCCCACGCGGTGCCGTAGATCCGCTGCAACTGCGGGTTCTTCTCGCTGCCCCGCCAATAGGCCGCGGCGCTGCGCATCAGCTTGACCGCCGGGATGCGCCGGGTGTTCGGCAGGTGCGGGCCGCGGCACAGATCGGTCCACACCCGCTCACCGGTCTTGGCGTCGAGGTTGTCGTACATGGTCAGCCCGCCGGCGCCGACCTCGGTCGCCTCTTCGCCGCTCGCCGTTGACTTCAGCCCGATCAGCTCGAGCTTGAACTTCTCGTGCGCCAGTTCGTTGCGCGCCTCGTCGTCGCTGATCGGTCGGCGGACGAAGGTCTGCCCGGACTTGATGATCTCGAACATCTTCTTCTCGATCGCCGCGAGATCGTCCGGAGTGAAGGGCCGGGAGGGCAGGAAGTCGTAGTAGAAGCCGTCCTCGATCGGCGGTCCGATGCCGAGCAGTGTGCCGGGGAACAGCACCTGCACGGCCTGCGCCATCGCGTGCGCGGCCGAGTGCCGCAACACCGCGAGTCCGTCCGGTGATTGCGCGGCCACCGGTTCGACGTCGACCTCGGCCGCGGGCACCCACGCGAGGTCGCGCAGCACGCCGTCCGCATCGCGCACGACCACGGCGCCGTGCGGACCGGTGAGCTCGCAACCGCCGGCCCGCAGGGCCTCGAACGCCGACGTCCCGGCCGGTACCCGGATGATCTGGGTGGGTTCGGGCGGACGGGGGGTGGCGGACAACGAGGGCTCCTTCGACGGGTCGCGAGCCGGTCGGCCGGCTCGGTTGGAATGCTAGTGGCGTGCCGCTCCCCCTCCGACCGTGTATCGCCGCCGCCGCCTCCGTCCTCGCCGCCGCCACCCTCGTCGCGGCGTGCACGAGCGACACGCGACCCGACGGCTCGTCGGGTCCGACGAATCACCGGCCCACCTCGCGGCCCGATCCGCGCAGTCCGTCGAGCGACGACGGCACGCCGAGCACGTCGCCCAGCGAGCCGCAACGACGGCCCGGCACGTTCACCATCGCCTTCGCGGGCGACGTCCACTTCTCCGGGCGGGTCCGGCCCCGGCTCGACCGAGACCCGGCGACGGTGTTCGCCCAGGCGAAATCGGCGCTCGACGCCGCCGACCTGACGATGGTCAACGTGGAAACGGCGCTCACGAACGGCGGGGTGGAGCAGAACAAGCTGTTCACCTTCCGCGCGCCGCCGCTGCCGGCGCTCACCGCGCTGCGCGACGCCGGGATCGATGTCGCGACCATGGCGAACAACCACGGCGCCGACTACGGCACCCCTGGGCTGCGCGACTCGCTCGCCGCGATCCGCACGTCCGGCTTCCCGGTGATCGGCATCGGCAAGGACGCACGGCAGGCGTTCGCCCCGTACACGACGACGCTGAACGGAGTGCGGGTCGCCGTGTTCGCCGCCGACCAGGTGCAGGACGAGACGACGCTCTCGCTGTTCAGCGCCGGCCCCGGCAAGCCTGGCGTCGCGAACGCCTACTCGGCACAGCTCATCAGCGCGGTGAAGCAAGCGCGCAGGGCCGGCTACGTGGTGGTCGTCTATCTGCATTGGGGCATCGAGTACCAGACCTGCCCGTCCGCCGACCAGACGTCGCTGGCCAGTCGCCTCGCACAGGCGGGGGCGAGCGCGGTCGTCGGCACGCACGCGCACGTGTTGCAAGGCGCCGGGTGGCTACCGGACGGCAGCTATGTGGCGTACGGCCTGGGCAACTACCTCTGGTGGATGAGTTTCGGCAACAACCAGGACGACAACGGCGTGCTGACCCTGAGCTTCGATCGCGGCGCCGTGGTGGCCGACTCGTTCGCGCCGGCGCACCTCGACGACCGGGGCGTGCCCCTGCCTGCGGCTGGCGCCGAGAAGCGCCGGATCATGGCGGAGTGGAACGGCGACCGGTCGTGCACCGACCTCACCGCCAGACCGCCGAGGTGACCCCGACCAGTACTTCGTCGCGCGTCCGGTTCTGGATCTCCGCAAGTACGCTGCCCGCATGACGAACCCCGCACCTGGTTGGTACGCCGATCCGTTCGGTCGTGCCGAGGCTCGCTACTACAACGGCTCGACGTGGACGGAGCACGTCACCTCGCACGGCCGCCCGGGGATCGACCCGCCCGGCGGCAGCAGCCATGTGCCGACGGTGCAGCGGGCGCCGGAGAAGGTGCAGCGCGACGTCCAGCGAGCGGGCCAGGCCGGCGTCGCCGCGTTCCAGGGCGGCGGGACGCTGTTCAACGAGCCGGTACTGGTGGTCAACCAGAAGGCCAAACTGATCGAGGTCAACAACGAGTACGCGATCTACGACCAGAACGCCCGGCAGGTCGGCGCGGTGCGCGAGGTCGGGCAGAGCGGGTTGAAGAAGGCAGCCCGGCTGCTCACCTCGTTCGACCAGTACATGACGCACAAGCTCCAGGTCGTGGACATGCAGGGGACGCCGGTGCTCCAGCTGACCCGTCCGGCAAAGGTGATGAAGTCGCGGATCATCGTCCAGGACGCGGCCGGCAACGAAATCGGCACGATCGTGCAACAGAACGTCTTCGGCAAGATCCGGTTCGGGCTCGAGGCCGGCGGCCAGGCCCTCGGCTCGATCAACGCGGAGAACTGGCGGGCGTGGAACTTCAGCATCCGCGACCACACCGACACCGAGGTCGCGCGGATCACCAAGACGTGGGAAGGCCTGGCAAAGACCATGTTCACCACCGCCGACAACTACGTCGTGCAGATCCACCGGCCGCTCCAGGGGCCGATGCAGGCCCTGGTCGTCGCCGCGGCCGTGAGCGTGGACACCGCCCTCAAGCA
>JAVHVB010000320.1:0-5142 GCA_032160775.1 Pseudonocardiales bacterium
TACCGCCGAGCGTCGCCAGGTGGTCGAGGAACCCGACAACGTCGCCGACATAGGCCCGGACGGTGTGGGCCGATCGGTTGCGTTCGAGGCGCAGGTGTCGCTCGAACGCGTCGAGCGCCTCGGCCAGACCGGTCGGCAGTCCGTCGCGCAGCGCGGCGAGATCGACCCGCTGACCGCCGCTGCCGCCCATGCCGTGACCGTCGCGCGGCAAGCGCGTCAGGTCAACTCGCCACGCGCAGCTCGCCGGTCACGCCCGCGCGGCGCGGTCCGGGCGGCGGATGCGGTAGCCCTCCGCGGACGCCTCGATCAATCCGGCCAGCTCGAGTGCGGGCAGCGTCCGGATGACTTGCACGGTCGGCAGCCCGGCCGCGAGCGCGAGCCGGTCCGGGCCGGTCGAGCCGCGCGCCGGGAAGGCGTCGAACACCTGCCGCGCCGCGGGGTCGAGGGCGTCCACCCGGTCGGCCAGCGCGTCGCCGCGGCTGCGCGCCGGGTCGAGCGGGATGAGAGCGAGATCGGACGCGGAGCCCACGGCGAACAGCACGTCGTCGGCCCCGGTGACCAGCCTGGCCGGGTTCTGCTCGTCGGCGAGCAACCGGTGGCAGCCGACCGAGGCCGCCGAGGTGACCGGCCCGGGCACCGCCATCAACGGTCGGCCCAGCCCGACCGTGTGCTTTGCGGTGTTCGTCGCCCCGGAGCGCGCGGCCGCCTCGACGACGACAGTGCCGGTACCGAGGGCGGCGATCAGCCGGTTGCGGGTGAGGAAACGGTGCCGGGCCGGCGCGGCACCCGGCGGGCTCTCCGAGACGAGCAGCCCGCGCTCGGCCACCTGCTCGAACAGCTCGGAGTTCCCGGGCGGGTAGGCGCGGTCGAGGCCACCGGCGGACACGAGCACGGTGTCCCCGCGCGCCGCCAGCGCGCCCCGGTGCGCCGCGGCGTCGATGCCGTGCGCACCGCCGGAGACCACCGTGAAGCGGTGCAGGGTGAGCGCGCCGGCCAGATCCCGGGCCACCCAGGTGCCGTACTCGGTAGCGTTCCGCGCACCGACGATCGCTACCGAGCGCAGGCCGATCGTCGACAGGTCGAGCGGGCCGCGCGCCCACAGCGCCAGCGGGGGGACGAGCTCACCGCTCTCGCTCGGTCTGCGGTCGCCCGCCTGCCAGGACTCGGCCCGGGATCGGGCCGGGCCGTCGAAGGCCGCGAAGGCGAAGTGCGGCCACTCGTCGGACTCGGGCACGACGAGGCGGATGCCGTGTCGCTCGGCGGCCTCGAGGTCGGCGTGCGGATCGGCGGCGGCGAGCCGCGCGGCCTCCGCGCGGAACCGCTCCGCCCGCCAGGCACCCGTACGCATCGCCCGGACCGCGCCGACCGGCCCCTCGTGCTCGACGGCGAGCCACGCCGCCACCGACGCGGGTTCGACCACCCGGCTGAGCAGCGCCCGGGCCAGCACGATCTCGTCGGTCAGGCCGCCCATGTGCCCGCTCCACCGGTGCGGAAGAACAGCGCCTCCTCGACGGCGCCGTCGTCCGGCACCGCGTTTCCGGCGAGGTCGGCGATGGTCCAGGACAGCCGCAGCACTCGGTCGAAACCGCGTGCGCTCAGGCTGCCCTGCTCGAAGAATCGCTCGGCCGGCCGCAGCGCGGCGCGGGGCAACAGCCATCTCGACGTGCGCAGCACCGATCCGGGCACCGCCGAGTTCACCTCCCACGGCGTGCCGCGCCATCGCTCGGCGGCGGACGCTCGGGCCGCAGCGACCCGCGCCGCGACCGCGGCACTGGTCTCCCGCTCCCCCAGCGCGTCGACGAGATCGGCATGCGCAACCGGTTCGACGATCACCTTGAGGTCGATGCGATCCATCAGCGGTCCGGACAACCTGTGCTCGTGGCGGCGCTTGGCCAACGACTCGCACACGCACTGCGCAGGACGCTTCCCGCAGGGGCACGGATTGGCGGCCAGCACCAGCTGGAACCGCGCCGGATACCGCACCGTCCCGCCACTGCGGTGCAGCGCCACCGCGCCCGACTCGAGCGGCTGGCGCAGCGCGTCCAACGCCCGCGGCGCGAACTCGGCCGCCTCGTCGAGGAACAACACTCCGTGGTGGGCGAGGCTGATGGCGCCCGGCCGGGCGAGGTGGGACCCGCCGCCGACCAGCGCGGCGACCGAGGCGGTGTGGTGCGGTGCCTGCAGCGGCGGCCGCCGCACCAGCCTCGCCCGCTCGCCCAGCAGGCCCGCGACCGAGTGGATCGCCGTCACCTCGATCGACGCCCGGTCGGTCAGCTCCGGAAGCAGCCCGGGCAGCCGTTCGGCGAGCATCGTCTTTCCGGCGCCGGGCGCGCCGAGCAAATACAGGTGATGCCCGCCGGCCGCGGTGATCTCGAGCGCCCGCTTGGCCGTCCCCTGCCCGACGACGTCGCTCAGGTCGCCGCCGGCGGGCTCCGGCGGCTCGTCGGCATCGCGGGTCACCGGGTCGAGCGGCGGACCGTCGCCGTTGAGCCAGGCGACGACGTCGGCCAGCCGCTCCGCGGACCGGACGTCGATGTCCGGCACGAGCGCCGCCTCGGCCCCGTTGGCCGCGGACACGACGACCCGAGCCGCCCCGGACCGGCGCGCCGCCAGCACCGACGGCAGTACCCCGCGGACCGGCCGCAGCCGGCCGTCCAGGCCGAGTTCGGCGATCCACACCGCGTCGGCCACCGCGCCCGCGGGCACCTGCCCGTCCGCCGCGAGCACGGCCATCCCGACGGCCAGATCGAAGCGCGACCCCACTTTGCGGACGTCGGCCGGCAGGAGGGCCACGGTGAGCTTGCCCTGTGGCCACGGGGCCGCGGAATTGTTCAGCGCGGCTTTGAGCCGATCCCGCGACTCGTTCACCGAGGCGTCCGGCAAGCCGGTGAACGACAACCCGGGCAAGCCGGAGGAGATGTCGCACTCGACTTCCACCAGCTGTCCGTCGAGGCCGGTCAGGGCCACCGCGAACGCCCGGCCGAGCGGCATCAGAACGCGCCCACGAGGTGGGTCACCTGGAAGCCGTCCGGCCGGCGCAGCACCGCCACCACGTCGAAGCGGACCGCCGACCAGAACGCCGAGCCCGGCTCGCCGCGTTGCGCGGTGATCCAGCGCAGCGCCAGTTGCCTGATCCGCGCGGACTTGGCCGGGTTCACCGCCTCGGCCGGCGAGCCGAAGGCCAGTGACGAGCGGGTCTTCACCTCGGCGAACACGAGCACCGCGCCGTCGCGGGCGACGATGTCGAGTTCGCCCTCGCGGCAGCGCCAGTTGCGCGCCAGAATCTGCAACCCGGCCGCCTCGAGGTGTCGCGCGGCGAGGTCCTCGCCGTGCCGGCCGACGGCGTCCTTCACCCGCATCCGGCCACCGTGCCGGACGCGGGTCCCCCGGCGGGCCGCCCGCCGGCGTCCTGTGGACGCGAATCCGGCCTGTGGACACCGGCCGGGCCGGCGGCGCCTCAGCTGCCGAAGCCGCCCTTGTCCGGCAGCGCGAGGTCGGGCTTGTCGAGTTCCTCGTCGTTCACGTCCTTGAACGTCACCACCCGGACGTTCTTGACGAACCGCGCCGGGCGGTACATGTCCCACACCCAGGCGTCGCGCATCGTGAGCTCGAAGTACACCTCGCCGTCGGTGTTCACCGGGCGCAGGTCGACCTCGTTCGCCAGGTAGAAGCGACGCTCGGTCTCGACGACATAGCTGAACTGCGCCGCGACGTCCTTGTACTCGCGGTAGAGCTGCAGCTCCATGTCGGTCTCGTAGTTCTCGAGATCCTCAGCACTCATCGGTCCACCCCGCACCATTGTCACTCACTGCATCCAGAGGGCCGAGATCGCGCCCACCGAGGGCACGCCGCACGTTCACGTACCGCCGCCGGTGCTCCGGGCACGGGCCGGCGGCCGTCAGCGCCGCGGCGTGGGCCGGCGTGATGTAGCCCTTGTGCCCGGCGAAGCCGTACTGCGGCCAGTCGGCGTCCATCCGAGTCATGATCGCGTCGCGGGTCACCTTGGCGAGGATGGACGCGGCCGCGATGCAGCCGACGGTCGCGTCGCCCTTCCACAAGGCCGTCGACGGCACGCCGAGGCCGGGGACCGGGAACCCGTCGGTCAACGCGTAGTGCGCCGCCGGGACCAGCGTGTTCAGCGCGCGGCGCATGCCCGCAAGGTTCGCGACGTGCAGCCCCCAAGCATCGATCTCGGCGGCCGGGACGATCACCACCGAGTAGGCGAGCGCCCGCTTGACGATCTTCCGGTACAGCATTTCGCGGGTGGCGGCGGTCAGCAGCTTGGAGTCGTCCAGGCCGTCGATCCGGCCGCTGCGGCCGGGCGGCAGGATGCAGGCCGCGACGACAAGCGGCCCGGCGCACGCCCCGCGGCCGGCCTCGTCCGCGCCGGCGACCAGTTCGAAGCCGGCCCGCCCGAGCGCTGACTCGTACCCACCCAACGGGCCGTCGCGGCGCACCACGAAGCGCGGGAATCGAAGCGCGGAGCCGGGGCGGGTGAGCGTCGCGGTCATGACCCCGCTGAGGCTACCCGGCCTCGACGCCGGCGGCGGCGACGTCGGCGTCTGACGATGAACAGGGGCAGGACGACAGCGGCCGACACCATGCCCGGGACGTTGTTCGCGCCGGCCATCGCGGCAGCTTCGAACGTCGACGGGGTGCCCAGCGTGCGCCAGCGCGACGGCGGCCAGGCGATGACGAAGGCCTTGCCGATCACCGCGCTGATCGGCACGGTGCTCGACGTCGCGTCGCAGCTGAGGTCATTTGTCGCGTCGCTGCCGTTCGGTCCGCAGTGATAGCGCGAGTCGGCCGAGTCGTTGCGGTGGTCCCCCATCACCCAGAGCCGGCCCTTGGGGACGGTGACCGGGCCGAACGGGCGCAGCGAGCCCTCCTGTCCCTTGTCGATGAACACGTACGGCTCGTCGAGCGTGCGGAACGGCCCGTCCGCACCGTTGTTGCTCACCTCGACGTTTCCTTGCGCGTCACCCTTCACCGTCTGCCCACCGGTCGCGATCACCCGCTTGACGAGCACCTGGCCGTCCGGCGGGACGAAGCCGATCAGCTGGCCGAACCCGCGGATCGCGCGCAGGATCGGGTTGCTCGGCGGGGTGGAGGTCGGCTCGTCGTCCCAGCCGGTGGGGGCGT
>JAVHVB010000321.1:0-2919 GCA_032160775.1 Pseudonocardiales bacterium
GCCAGGACCGCGTCGCGGGTGCGGAAGTGGTTGTACAGCGTCGCCTTGGCGACGCCGGCGGCCGTGGCTACCTGCGCCATCGTGATCCGGCTGCCCGTCACCGACACGGCGCGGGCCGCCCCGGAAAGCAGCGCCGCCCGGGTGCGGCTCATCGCGTTGCCCGCCCTGGTGTGCATTCCCTGCTGGCGCACCGGAGCGGCGGACGCGGACAGCGGCGACACCGTCGTCGGACGGAAGAGTGTGTCGTACAGCGGATCGCTCGCCGACCTACCCTCGCTACGCTCGGTCCGGCCGCCGAAGGGCTGGGCATGCCCATGGTTCGCTCCGCCAGCGTCGCTCACTGTTGCCTCCTAGGGGCTGACCGGAAGCTACCTGCGATCGGAGGCCGTTTCGGTAGGTGACGCGGCGGGTCGGCGAAGCTGTGACTGGAGTGACTGGTGAGGCGGCTAATAGCCGCTCGCGCTGCCGGATCAGGCGGCAGCGACGGGCATCGTGCGCAGTTGCGCACTCCCCTTTGCCATCCGCCCGCTACCGGCGCCGACGAGCGCCACCCGGTTCGCGGCGGCCAGCTTCTCCTCGCGGCGCAAAATCTGGCTGACCTCGGCGAACAGATCGGACAGTTCGACGTCCAGCGCGCCGCAGATCGCGGCCAGCAACTCCGAGGACGGCTCCTTCTGGCCGCGCTCGACCTCGGACAGGTACCCGAGGCTGACCCGCGCTGACGCCGACACCTCGCGCAGCGTGCGCCGCTGACGCATCCGCAGGCCGCGAAGGGTTTCCCCCACTACTTGGCGCAGCACGGGCATCGGAACCCCCTTCACGCAACATCGACAGACAGTCACTTCACGGTACCGCGAGCGCGCCACCGCCCGGAGACCGAGCACCCACGCGTCCGCTCCTGGCGAACATCGGGCTACCGCCGCGCCGCCGCCAGCGAGATCTGCCGCAGCCGCACCGCGCGGGCCACGTAGTCGAGGCCGGTCGCCAGCGCGACGATCAGCGCGGCGATCATGAACGTCCACGCGATCGGCTCGAGCCACGAGCCGATCGGCAACAGCACGAACAAGCCGGTGGCCACCGCCTGGAGCAGTGTCTTCAGCTTGCCGCCGCGGCTCGCCGGAATCACGCCGTGCCGGATCACCCAGAACCGCAGCAGCGTCACGCCCACCTCGCGGACCAGCACGACGACGGTGATCCACCACGGCAGGTCGCCGAGCGCCGAAAGGCCGATGAGCGCGGCGCCGATGAGCGCCTTGTCGGCGATCGGGTCGGCCAGCTTGCCGAACTCGGTGATCAGCCCGCGCTTGCGCGCGATGTCCCCGTCGATCCGGTCGGTGATCGACGCGACGGCGAACACCCCCCATGCGAGGACCCGCCAGGCGGTGTCGTGCCCGCCCCCGGCGAACAGGGTGACGAGGAACACCGGGACCAGCGCGAGCCGGAAGACGGTCAGCGCGTTCGCGATGTTCCACGCCGACACCGGGCTCGGTGGGTCCCCGATCGGGTCGTCGGTGAGCCGCGGCAGCGTCGGCTTCGGGATCGGCTTCTCCCGCGAAGCGTCGCTCACCATGATTCTCCGGACGGCTTGGCGACGAGGTCCACGCCGTCGCTGTCGACGACGAACGCCGGGACGAACCGGCCCGGCGCGGTGCCCTCGGCGTCGAGCAGCCGGACCACCCCGTCGACGTCCGGGCCCTGATGCGCGGCCCGGCCGACGGCCGTGTCACCGTCCCACTCCTCGACGAGCACCTCGACCCGGGTGCCGACCCGGTCCTCGGCCCGCTGGCTCACCAACTCGTCGGCGAGACTGCTGATCCGCTCGACCCGGTCGGCGACCACGTCCGGGTCGAGCTTCGCGTCGAAGCCGACCGCCTCGGTGCCGTCCTCGTCGGAGTAGCCGAACACGCCGATCGCGTCGAGCCGCGCTGCGCCCAGGAAGCGCTCCAGCTCGGCGAGATCGTCCTCGGTCTCGCCGGGAAAGCCGACGATGACGTTGCTGCGCGCGCCCATGTCCGGCGCCAATCGGCGCCCGCGCTCCAGCAGCTCGAGGAACGCCTCGGTGTCACCGAAGCGCTTCATCCGGCGCAGCACCGTCGCACTCGCGTGCTGGAAGGAGAGGTCGAAATACGGCGCGACACCGGGCGTCGTGGCGATCGTCTCGAGCAGCGCCGGCCGGAGTTCGGCGGGCTGCAGATACGAAACGCGGATCCGCTCGACGCCGTCGACCGCGGCGAGTTGCGGAAGCAGGCTCTCGAGCGCGCGCAGGTCACCGAGGTCCTTGCCGTAGGACGTCGAGTTCTCGCTCACCAGGACGAGTTCTCGCGCACCGGTGGACGCCAGCCACTGCGCCTCGGCGAGCACATCGGCCGGTGGCCGGGACACGAACGAGCCACGGAAGGACGGGATGGCGCAGAAGCTGCACCGCCGGTCGCAGCCGGAGGCGAGCTTGAGGTAGGCGACCGGCGCGTCGTCGAGCCGCGTACGCACCGCGGCGGTCGGCAGCCAGGCGTGGCCGGGCACCGAGACGTCCGCCGCCGCGGCCGGACGATGTACCGGCGTCACCGGAAGCAGGGTGCGGCGATCGCGCGGCACGTGCGGAGTGATCGGCCGGCCGGCCGCGATGTCGTCCAGCCGTTCGGCGATGTCGGCGTAGGAGTCGAACCCGAGCACTGCGTCGGCCTCGGGCAGCGAGGCGGCCAACTGCTCGCCGTAGCGCTCGGCCAGACAGCCGACCGCGACGACCTTCGCGCCGGTGTCGGCGGCTGCGAGCAGCGTGTCGATCGAGTCCTTCTTCGCCGATTCGATGAACCCGCAGGTGTTCACGAGCACGACGTCGGCCGTCTCGGCGTCCTCGACGACGCCCCAGCCACCAGCTCCGAGCCGGCCGGCGAGTTCCTCCGAGTCGACCTCGTTGCGCGC
>JAVHVB010000322.1:0-4671 GCA_032160775.1 Pseudonocardiales bacterium
GATGTCAGGATCATCGGGAGCAAAGCTCGGAATAGCCGCGCTGGCGATGCTGAGTATCGGGCTCGCCGCCTGCGGCAGCAACACGGCCGCCAGATCGTCGTCCGCGAGCGAGGCGCGAGTCACTAGCACCACACCTGCCGGCATCACACACGCCACCACTGCGGGGCTCGAGAAGTTCCTGCTTGCGCGTGGGGAAGAGGCGGGCTACCAGCCAAGCGGCTCAGTAGACACGATCTCCGACGCGGCGCAGCTCGCCGGGGATGGGCAGGGTCAGACCTATGTCGATCGCCTGCGCAACGACGGCTTCGACGGGTCCCTGTCCCGGTCACTGCGGAGCACGCGCGGGGGAGGCATCACCAGTCTCTTCCTGTTCCGCAGCGCCGCCGGCGCGAGGAAGGACGCAGCACTTGACCGCCGCGATCTCGAGATCGTCTACCGAGGATGGACCGTGAAGCGGTTCGACGTCGCTGGTGTACCGGGCGGGTTCGGCTGGACGGCCACGCGGCCGGGCGATCGCGTCGGGAACATCGAATGGGTTGAAGGCCGCTGCGTGCTGACGCTCGGCAACGCTATGCACAACGGTCCGGCAAGCGCGTTCGTAGGGCCACTGACGGCCGGCGTGCACGCAATGCACCGGCGCATCGCCGGCCAGTGCCCATAGGACGAACCGCTCACGTCGAAGGGAACCAGAATGCGACAGCCAGTGACCGTGCCGCTCGCCGTCGCGGTCGCATTGCTCGCTGGCAGTCGCCGGCTGCACCGAAGCCAGCGACAGTGCGCCTTCATCCCACGCCACCCACAGCGAGCTGCGGCCGACGCCGTCAGTTACCAACGCAGCCGTCGTCTGGCCCGCCCCACTGGATCCCCTCAAGCGGACAGTTGCAGCCGGCCTGAAGCCCGAGGTGAAGGAATTCTTGATCAATCACGTTCTCATCCGGTTCGAATCACCGCCACGGCCAAGTTCACTTGCCACCGCTGGCAGGGTCGACCGCATGAGTGATGCGAAGGTCGACCTGCAGCGCTACCTCCAGCTCGTCCGCGAGGCGCTGCTCTGGAAGCTGGACGGGGCGTCCGAGTACGACATCCGCCGGCCGCTGACCCCTACCGGGACGAACCTGCTCGGCCTCGTCAAGCACGTCGCCAGCGTCGAGGCTGGTTACCTGGGCGACTCCTTCGGCCGGCCGTTCCCCGAGCCGTTGCCGTGGTTCGACGACGACGCGGCGCCCAACGACGACATGTGGGCGACGCCGGACCAGACGCGGGACGACATCGTCGGGCTCTACCGCCGCGTTTGGCAGCACTCGGACGCGACCATCGCGGCGTCGGAGCTTGATACCGAGGGCGTGGTGCCGTGGTGGCCCGAGGAGCGGCGCGTGGTGACGCTGCACCGGATCCTCATCCACGTGATCGCCGAGACGAACCGGCACGCCGGGCACGCCGACATCGTCCGCGAGCTGGTCGACGGTGCGGCCGGCCTGCGGGCGGACAACGACAACATGCCCGAACTCGACGCGTCGAAATGGGCCGAATACCGAGACCGGGTCGAGGCGGCCGCGCGCGCCGCTGATCCCAGCTAGCGAGAACACGTTCTAGCCGCTGTAATAGCCGCCATGACCGAGATGGAGATGCAGCGCTCGAGCCGGTCGCCGGAGGTGCTGCGCGAGCGTCTTTCCACCTGGCTGCGCGGACACCGGCCGGACGCCGAGATCACCGATCTGCAGGGCACGTCCGCGACCGGCATGTCGAGCGACACGCTGCTCTTCGACGCGACCTGGACCGAGCCGGACCAGGTCGGGCCGGCCGAGCATCAGCTCGTGGCCCGGTTAGCTCCGGACCCGGGCGACGTCCCGGTGTTCCCCGCCTACGACCTCACCAGGCAGTTCGACCTGATCCGCGCCGTCGGCGCATCCACCACCGTTCCGGTACCACCGACGTTCTGGAACGAACCGACGACCGATGCGCTGGGCACCGCGTTCTTCGTGATGGGCCGCGTCGACGGTGTCGTGCCGCCGGATGTCATGCCCTACAACTTCGGCGACAGCTGGCTGTTCGAGGCGACCGGCGAGCAGCAACGCGCGCTGCAGAACGCGACCGTCGACCTGCTCGCCGAGTTGCACGACATGCCGATGCCGGACTTCCTCGAATTCGACGAGCCGGGCGACACCGCGCTGCGCCGGCACGTCGCCCACACGCGTGCCTGGTACGACTTCTGCGCGCTCGACGCCGGCCGGGCGCCGCTGATCGAGCGCGGCTTCGACTGGCTCGACGACCACTGGCCCGAGCAGGAGCCGGACGCGGTGGTGTGCTGGGGCGACGCGCGCATCGGCAACGTGCTCTACCGCGACTTCGCACCGACTGCGGTGCTCGACTGGGAGATGGCCGGCGTCGGCCCGCGCGAACTCGACCTTGCCTGGCTCATCCACGCGCACCGCAACTTCGAGGACCTCGCGAAGCTGCTGGGCATGCCCGGCATGCCCGACTTCCTGCGCCGCGACGACGTCGTCGCGCGCTACACGGCGGCCTCCGGGTACACGCCGCAGGACCTCGACTTCTACGAGGTGTACTGCGCGGTGCAGTGGTCGATCGTCTTCCTGCGCACGGGCACCCGGCAGGTCCGCTTCGGCGAGCGGGATGCGCCGACGGACCCGGACGAGTTCCTCTACAACCGCGAACCGCTGCAGCGCATGCTCGCCGGCGAGTACTTCTGATGCCGCCCGTTCCGCTGGACGAGTACCCGATCCACCAGGCTCCGCTCTCGCTCGCCTACGTGGCGTCGACGGACCGGAACTTCTACGACCGCTGCTACTTCAACGCCCACCCGTGCTCGGACGAGTTGTTCCTCGTGACCGGGCTGGGCGTGTACCCCAACCTCGGCGTCATCGACGCCTACGCGACCGTCCGCAAGGGGAACCGGCAGTGGGCCGTGCGCTTCTCCGACGAACTGGGCGACGACCGCCTCGACCAGCGGGTCGGTGGCTACCGCATCGAGGTGCTGGAGCCGCTACGCCGGCTGCGGCTCGTGTGCGACGGCGACGAGTACGGGATCGGGTTCGACCTGACCTGGACCGGGTCCTTCGACGCCGTGCAGGAAGCGCAGCACATCCTGCGGACGGGCGCCAGGGCGATCCTGGACACCACCCGGTTCGCCCAGCTCGGCACCTGGCAGGGCGAACTGCGGCTGGACGGGGAGACCCGCGAGGTGGCCGACTGGGTCGGCAGCCGGGACCGGTCGTGGGGGATCCGTCCCGTCGGTGAGGCCGACGCCGGCGGGCGTCCGGCCCCGGACGCGAACCCGGGCTTCTGGTGGATCTACACGCCGTTGCGCTTCGACGACTTCGCCGTCGTGCTCATCGCGCAGGAGCGGGTCGACGGGTTCCGCACGCTGAACGACGCGGTGCGCGTCTGGGCGGACGGCCGGGTCGAGCAGCTCGGCTGGCCGCAGGTGGCCATCCGGTACCGCTCCGGCACCCGGCACGTCGAGGCCGCGACGCTGCGGTGCACGGCCCAGGACGGCACGCCGGTCGTGCTGGAGATCGAGACGTTGACCTCGGTCGCACTGAGCGTCGGCGCCGGCTACGGCGGTGACCCGGACTGGGGCCACGGGCAGTGGCGCGGCGCGAAATTCGCCGAGGGCGCGGTCTATGACCTGACCGACCCCGCGGTGGCCGGGCGAGTGCCGTTCTCGGTCGTCGACCACGTCGCCCGCGCTAAATGCGACGGCGCCGAGGGCTGGGGACTGTTCGAGCACGCGAGCTTCGGCCGGCACGACCCGTCCGGCTTCGCTGCCTGGGACTCAGTGGCGCCGTAACGCGACCAGCCCCCGACCGTGCGCTGGAACCGGAAGGCAACAGCGCAAGCAGCCGAGGGCTGGAAGGAACAAACAGCAGTTAGATTTCGGAGTGGCGGATAGCACTGATTTCGAACTCGAGGGTGATCTTCTCGCTGACGAGCACACCGCCGGCCTCGAGCGCAGCGTTCCAGCTGACGCCCCAGTCCTTGCGGTTGATCACCAGGCTGCCCTCGAAGCCGATCCGGTCGTTGCCGAACGGGTCCTGGGCCGCGCCGGTGAACTCCAGCGGGATCGTGACGGACTTGGTGACGTCCTTGATGGTCAGGTCGCCCGTGACCTGGAAGTCGGTGCCGCCGTCGTGGGCGATCGCGGTGGAGGCGAAGGTGATCGTCGGGTAGGTATCGGCGTCGAGGAAGTCGTTGTTGCGCAGGTGGTCGTCGCGCTGCGCGTTGCGGGTGTCGACGCTGTCCACCTGAACGGTGAGCTGCACCGAGGACTTCGACGGGTCGTCGCCGTCGATCACGGTGCTGCCCTCGAACTCGTTGAACGCCCCGCGGACCTTGGTGACCATCGCGTGCCGAGCCACAAAGCCGATGCGGCTGTGCGCTGGGTCGAGGGTGTAGGTGCCGGTCAGGGTCCGGAAATCGGTGGCAATGGAGGTCATGAAAGCTCCTTCGAGCGTTTGGTTGAACTATCAACAATGCGAACGCTAGTAGAAGGCGGATGACGCGTCAACTATTCCGGTATGATGGCGCCATGACCTCCGCCACAGACGCCCGCCCGCGGTGGCTCGACGCGCGCGAGCAGGTGGCGTGGCGCGCCTACCTGGACATGACGGCCAGGCTCACCGCCAGGCTGAACCGCGACATGCAGCAGCAGTC
>JAVHVB010000323.1:0-4732 GCA_032160775.1 Pseudonocardiales bacterium
GTCCGCGAGGTCGTCGGCGGCGCCGTGTCCGGCTGGCTCGTCCGCGAGGTGCGGCCGGGCGACGTGGTCGAGGTACAGGTGCCGGCCGGCAGCTTCACGCCCGATCTCGGGACGGCCGGGCAGCATGTGTTGATCGCGGCCGGGTCGGGAATCACCCCGATGATCTCGATCGCGGCCTCGATCCTCGCTGCCGCGCCCGAGTCGACGGTGACGCTGTTCTACGGAAACCGGCGCAGCAACACGGTGATGTTCGCCGACGAGGTGGCCGACCTGAAGGACGCGCACCCGGACCGGATGCGCGTCGTGCACGTGCTCTCCCGCGAGCCGCAGGAGGTCGAGCTGTTCACCGGCCGGCTGGACGCGCCTCGACTGCGTGCGCTCGTGCCGGCGCTGCTCGAGGTCGCTGCGGTCGACCACTGGTGGCTGTGCGGACCGTTCGGCATGGTCACGGACGCGATGGACGTGCTCGCCGAGTTCGGCGTCGAGCGCAGCCGGGTGCACCGCGAGCTGTTCTACGTCGAGGAGGCGCCACCGACCGCGGTGCACCACCAGGAACCGCCGGTCGGCAGTGGGGCTGAGGTGACGGTCGTGCTGGACGGCCGCACGAGTGTGGTGACCGCGCCCGCGGGCACTCCGGTGCTCGACGCCGCGCAACGGGTCCGGCCGGACCTACCGTTCGCGTGCAAGGGCGGTGTCTGCGGCACCTGCCGGGCGAAGGTGATCTCCGGCGCCGTGACGATGCGCCGCAACTACGCTCTGGAGGAAGCGGAAGTGGCGGCCGGTTACGTCCTCACCTGCCAGGCGTTGCCGACGACCGACGCCGTGTCCGTCGACTACGACGCATAGGACTGCTCGAGAAAGGCACCCCGTGGAAATCGGTCTGCATCTGCCCGTCTTCACCTACCCGGAGGGGCCGCCCGCGCTGGCCCGCGACCTGGGCCGGATCGCCGAGGCCGCGGAGGACGCCGGCTTCACCAAGCTGAGCGTGATGGACCACGTGTGGCAGATCGGCGTGATGGGCCCGCCTGAGCTCGACATGCTCGAGGCCTACACGACCCTCGGGTTCCTGGCCGCGCGCACCCGCAAGGTCAAGTTGCTCGCCTGGGTCACCGCGGTGGTGTACCGAGAGCCGGGGTTGCTGGCGAAGTGCATCTGCACGCTGGACGTGCTGTCCGAGGGCCGCGCCTGGCTCGGCATCGGGGCGGCGTGGAACGAGGAGGAGTCGCGCGGGCTCGGGCTGCCGTTTCCGCCGACCGCGGAGCGGTTCGAGCGGCTCGAGGAGGCGCTGCAGATCTATCTGCAGATGTGCAGCGACGACGACGGGCCGTTTGAGGGCAAGCACTACCGGCTGGCTCGCACGCTCAACTCGCCGCAGCCGCTGCAGCGTCCGCACCCGCCCATCCTGATCGGCGGTGCGGGGGAGCGGAAGACGCTGCGCCTGGTCGCGCAGTACGCGCAGGCGTGCAACCTGTTCGCCTCGCCCGACCTCGAACACAAGCTGGACGTGTTGCGCGGGCACTGCGCGGACGTGGGCCGGGACTACGACGAGATCGAGAAGACCGTGATGATGCCCTTCGACGTCGGAGCCGACGGCGAAAAGGTGGACGGGATGGTCGCGCGGCTCGAGGAGTTCGCGAAGCTCGGCGTCCAGCACGTCCACGGCCGGCTGCTCGACGTCGAGAAGATCGCCCCGATCGAGATCATGGGGGAGCGGCTCATCCCGGCTGTCGCCTCGCTCTGATCAAGAGGAAGTGCGACGGTTGCGCCGCTACTTGAGGTGGTCGGCGAGGGTGCCCTGCTCGCCGAACAGCTCGACCCGCCAGCGTTCGAGCAACTCGGTCGCGTCGTGGTCGTCGGGGTGGAAGCCGACCCGGTTGTAGTCGCGCACCCGGCGGATCACCGTGCGCGACAGGAACGGCGAGTGCCGCAGCTCGGCGATGCTGCGGGCCAGCCGCCGCGGGTTGTACGTCGCCCGGTCGCCGAGCAGTGACAGCGTCGTGTGGCCGAGGACGGCGAGAAGGAAAGCGAACGTCGTGAACCGCATCATCCGGATCCGCAGCTGCTCGTCGCCGACGACCTGCTGGAAGACGTCGAACGCCACGGCCTTGTGCTCGGACTCCTCGAGCGCGTGCCAGAGCAGCATCGAGCGCACCTCGGTCTCGCCGAGCAGTTCCTGTGCGCGCGGATCGGTCAGCAGCGTCTCGGCGAGCGCCGCCGTGTAGTGCTCCAAGGCTGCGGTCATGGCCAGCTGCACCTTGGGCGGGAAGATCCGTTCGTTACGCAGCAGCCCGGCCTTCGCCATCCGGGACACCCGGTGCGTCGGATAACCCATCTCCTGCAGCCGCTTGTTGAGCTCCCGGTGCTCGCGGCCGTGAGTCACCTCCTGGCCGATGAAGCCGGCAACCTGTCGCTTCAGTTCGGGATCGGTCACCTGGTCGGCGTGCCGCTGCACCGACCGCACGAAGAAATCCTCGCCCGGCGGGAACATCGCCGAGAGAACGGAGACGACGTGACTCATGACGAGATCGCCGTTGACGTAGTGCCGGTCCAGCGAAGCCGGCGGGTAGGCGAAAGCGATCCGTCTGGTTCGCACAGTGCGGTGTGGGACGGTCTGCGGCGCGGCCAAGGTGTCCTCCCGGGTCCTTCGGTCACCTCGAAGATACGTTAGACACGCTGTATCTGATAATGCCCAGGCATTGACCCGGCTGTGCCTGACCCGCGATCATGGCGACTCGTCCGGGGCAGTCTGTTGTGTGGGGGTTCGAGCGCCATGTCGGGTCGTTTGAGGAATCGCGTCGTCGGGGCCGGCGCGGCCGGGGTTGCGGCGGTCCTCGCCGTTGCGCCGTTCGCCCAGGCCGATCCGGTGGACGCGCAGTCCTCCGCCGGACCCGCCCCGGTGGCCGATGGCAGCGGCCAGGTCAGCACCAAGGCCCAGCAGCCACACGGTGAGCTTCAGCCGAACTTCGGCTCGCGCAAGATCCGCGTCGGCGTGCAGATCAAAGACGGTGCCTGGGTGCCGCCCGACACGACCACCGGGCACACGAAGGTCACCATCGAGGAGACCGGCCCGAGCGCCGAGCAGGCGATCTTCTTCAACGGTGGCGCGACCTCGTGCCGCACGGTCGAAGGCACCCAGGACGTCGGTGCCACCGAGACGTTCTGCGAGTTCAACCACAACTTCAACCAGGTCGGCGCCGACGCCAAGACCGCGGTCGTCGTGCCGGACGGGGTCAGCTTCGAGGACGACTATCTCGCCGGCCCCGGCGACACCGTGACCTTCACACAGGTGACGGTGAACCGCGGCCTGGTGATCGACTCACAGTCCCAGACGATCGGACCGTGCGTCCTCCCGCCGCCGACGCTTGCCGCGAGGGGCGGCGGTCAGTTCCCGACCTGCCTCGACGCCATCGACGACGTCGTGTTCACCGACCCAGGGCTGCCGCCGACCGCGGTCGACAACCACGCAACGGTGGTGAGCGGTCACTCGGTACTCATCAACGTGCTCAAGAACGACATCACCCACGGCGCGCCCGACCAGATCGACAGCACGACGCAGCCGAGCCACGGCAAGGTCCTCGTCGGAGTCGGCCAGGCGGCCTCCCCTGACGCCGCGGCGGCGAACTCGGCGAAGGCGAAAGCCACGTTCACGGTCGAATACAAGTCGAAGGCGCCCTACGTCGGGCCGGACAAGTTCCGCTACACGATGTCGACGCCGAACGGGAAGTCGACCGCAACCGTCTTCATCACCGTCATCGCCCCGCCCCCCGTCGCGGTCGACAACTCGGCGACGACGGATCAGGGGACGCCGGTGACCATCGACGTCCTCGACAACGACGACGCACGGGGCGGCGGCGCGCTCAGCGTCCAGTCCGTCGGCACGCCCGGCCACGGCACCGCGACCATCTCCAACGGGCAGATCGTGTACACCCCGGACGCGGACTTCGTCGGGACGGACACCTTCCCGTACACCGCGGCGACGCAGTTCGGCACCGACACGGCGCTCGTCACGGTGACGATCGAGGCGAGCGGGCTGTCCGCGACCGGTTCGGACAGCCACAACCTCGCGAACATCGGTGCGCTGTTGCTGCTCACTGGTGGCGTCGCGACGGTGGCGGGACGGCGCCGATACCGTGCCAAGCACGCCGGGTTCCACTGAGTCGGTGACCCCGGCCGGGCCGGGGTGGTGGCAATGCGTCGCGCTCGGGCCGGACGGCAGGCGTCTGTGGTGCGCGGTGGTCTGGTCCGAGCGGCGCGCGGACGGAAGCCGGATCGAGCTGCCGGTCGCTGATGCCGAGCGCGAGGTCGGCGCGGACGCGGTCTGCACCGCCGTGTACGACGACGAGCGCCGGGTCGTCCAACTGCACGTAGGCACGCGGGGCGCACCGAAAGCGCCGCCGATGTGGTTCGTCGAGGTGCCCGAGTCCGCCGGCGCGCCGCCGGCGATGAACCTCGTCGCATTTTCCGGGCACGGTGTGCCGGCCGGCTCACTGCGTGACGGCGTCGACGGGACGTCGGCGACGGGCGCGGACCAGGTCGGCGCGCTCCGCTGGTACACCGCGACCGGCGAGGTCGATCAGGTCTATGTGCAGCCGGCATGGCGCCGGCAGACCGTCGGCGGCGCGCTGATCGCGGCCGGCGCGGCGCTGTGCGCGGGGCGGGACTGGTCGCGGTTGTGGGGTGACGGGCAGCGCACCCGCATCGGCGAGCATTGGCGCAACGCAAGCGCGTGGGC
>JAVHVB010000324.1:0-5744 GCA_032160775.1 Pseudonocardiales bacterium
GCCCAAGGCGCAGCCCGGCGTCGTGCCCGAGCCGGCCGCGCCACAGCCACCCAGCCCCGGTCCGGGCGCCAGGTTCGGCCCGCAGGGCGGGACGTCCGGCCCGCCGTACGGCGGCGGCCAGGCTTGAACGAGGTTTCGCCCGGGAACATGGATCTGGCTCGGGCCGAAGCGGCGGTGCGCGAGCTGCTGCTGGCCATCGGGGAGGACCCGGACCGCGAAGGGCTGAAGGCGACGCCGGCGCGCGTCGCCCGCGCCTACGCCGAGGTGTTCGCCGGGTTGCACGTCGACCCGGACGACGTGCTCAAGACGACCTTCGACGAGAACCACAACGAGCTCGTCCTGGTCAAGGACATCCCGCTGTACTCGACCTGCGAGCATCACCTCGTGCCGTGGCACGGCAGCGCCGCCGTCGGCTACATCCCGGGCGGGGACGGCCGGATCACCGGGCTGTCCAAGCTGGCCCGGGTGGTGGACCTCTACGCACGTCGCCCGCAGGTGCAGGAGCGGCTGACCTCGCAGGTCGCCGACGCGGTCATGCGCCGGCTGGAACCGCTGGGCGTCATCGTCGTCGTGCAGGCCGAGCACCTCTGCATGGCCATGCGCGGGGTGCGGAAGCCGGGCGCGCTGACCATGACCTCGGCGGTGCGCGGCATCTTCCAGTCCGACCCGCGTACCCGCGCGGAGGCGCTGAGCCTGATCGTGGGCCGTTGAGATGCCCGGCGGGCTGCCGCGGCGGAACGACCGGATCAGCGTCGTCGGTGTTCTGAACGTCACGCCGGACTCGTTCTCCGACGGCGGTCGCTACACCTCGATCGATTCCGCGCTCGCCCACGCGCACGAGATGCACCGCGCCGGCGCGGACCTGATCGACGTCGGTGGCGAGTCCACCCGCCCGGGCGCGCGCCGCATCGACCCGGACGAGGAGTGCCGGCGGGTGCTACCGGTCATCCGCGAGCTGGCGGCCGGCGGCGTGCCGATGTCGATCGACACCTACCGCGCCTCGGTCGCGAGTGCTGCGCTGGAGGCCGGCGTCGCGGTCGTCAACGACGTGTCCGGCGGACTGGCGGATCCGCAGATGGCGGCCGTGGTCCGGGACGCCGGCTGCCCGTGGATCCTCATGCACTGGCGCGGGCACAGCGAGCACATGCAAGCCCTCGCGACCTACCCGGACGTCGTGAAGGACGTGCGCGCCGAACTGCTCGCCCGGGTCGACGCCGCCGTCGCCGCCGGCGTCGCCGAGTCGCAACTCGTGATCGACCCCGGGCTCGGCTTCGCGAAGACGGCCGAGCACAACTGGGCGCTGCTCGCCGGGCTGGGCGCATTGGTCGAGCTCGGCTTCCCAGTGCTGGTGGCGTCGTCGCGCAAGTCGTTCCTCGGCCGGCTGCTCGCCGCCCCGGACGGCACCGCGCGGCCGGTGGACGATCGCGAGGACGCGACGACCGCGCTGACGGCCTACTGCGCGCTGCGCGGCGTGTGGGGCGTCCGGGTGCATGAGGTCAGACCGTCCGTCGACGCCGCCCTCGCCATCGCGGCGGTACGCGGTGTCTGATCGCATCCGGCTGGCCGGATTAAAAGTGCGCGGCTTTCACGGCGTGTTCGAGCACGAGCGGCGCGACGGGCAGGATTTCCTGGTCGACGCCGAGCTGGAGCTGTCGACCGAGACTGCGGCTGCCTCGGACGACCTCGCGGACACCGTCAACTACGGCGATCTCGCCAACCGGCTCGCCGCGGTGATCTCCGGGAAGCCGGTGAACCTGCTCGAGACGCTCGCTGCCCGGCTGATCGACGAGTGCCTCGCCGACGCGCGGGTCGAGGCGGCCACGATCACCGTGCACAAGCCGCAGGCGCCGATCCCGCTGACCTTCGCCGACGTGGCAGTGACCATCCGCCGGACGCGCACATGAGCTCTGCGGTGCTGTCGATCGGGTCGAACCTCGGCGACCGGATCGGCACCCTGCGAGGCGCCGTCGACGCGTTCGCGCCGTGGCTCCGGGCCGTCTCGCCGGTGTACGAGACGCCGCCGTGGGGACCGGTGCCGCAGGACGACTACCTCAACGCCGTGCTGCTGGTCGCCGACCCGGACGCCACCCCGCTCGACTGGTTGCGTCGTGCCCACGCGGCCGAGCGGACCGCCGGCCGCACCCGCGACGTCCGGTGGGGGCCGCGCACCCTCGATGTGGACGTGGTCGCCGTCGACGACATCACCAGCGACGATCCGGAACTCACCCTGCCGCACCCCCGCGCGCACGAGCGGGCCTTCGTCCTCGTCCCGTGGCTCGCGGTCGACCCGGACGCCGTGCTGAGCGGCGAACCGGTCGCGGACCGGCTCGCCGCCCTCCCCGCCGCCGACGTCGTCGCGGTGCGCAAAGTGGCCGGCGAGGCGCTCACGTGAGGGCCCCGGCGTGAACGGCCCGACCATGCGGCGTACCGGCTGGACGGACCTGATTCCCCCGCTGTTGGTCGCGGGCATCACCACCTACGCGTTCCTGCGCTTCTCCTACCACGGCTACCTGCAGCTGAAGTACCTCGTCCCGGCGCCGTTGGGAGCGCTCGCGGTGGCGGAGTTCGTCGCCGCCCGCCGGGTGCGCAACGCGGTGCGGCACGACCCGGACGCGAAGCCGATGGCGGCGCTGGTCATCGCCCGCTGCGTGGCACTCGGCAAGGCGTCCTCGGTGGTCGGCGCAGCCGTGGTCGGATTCTCCACGGCGCTCCTCGTCCGGCTGCTGCCCGACGTCGGAACCGTGACGGTGGCCCGGCACGACGCCTCCGTCGCCGGGCTGCTGCTCGGCGCTGCGCTCCTGCTGATGGTCGGCGGACTGGTGCTCGAACGGGCCGGCGTGGACCCCAACAGCGACGGAAACGGACGGTAACTGCCCGACTACGCCGGGTCAGCGGGACGGCACGTGCTTGTCTATCCTGGTCGGGTGCGCTCCGACGACTCCCCGCAGATGACGCGAGGGGTCCTTCTACGCATCATCGGCCTGGCGCTCGCTGTCGCGCTGGCGGGGGTGGCCGCCTGGCTGATCGTCACCGGGACCGACAGCCCGCGCCGCGTTCAGGTAGGCGTTCTGGCTGGTCTGTGGAGCGCGCTGCTGGGTGCGTTCTCGATGTACGGCGCGCGGCGCACCGGCCAGCCAGTGGAGGTCGAGCCGGTACGGACCAGCTCCACCGAACTCGAGGTGCGCTCGGCGCAGACCCAGCTCGAGCGCGCCGAGGAGGTGGCCGCCCGGCGCGCCCACGAGGCCCGGCTGGAACAGCTGTTGCGTGCCGAGGTGCAGTCCGCGATCGCCCGCGAGGTGAACAGCCTGCGCGTCGAGATCGCCGAGTTGCGCAGCGACCTGCTCGAGAAGGTCGGCAATCAGGTGCGCCTCGAACGCATCGAGACGACGCGGGTCATCGGCTCGGACTTGGAGGCGTTGCAGCAGGAGGTACGCCGGCTGCAAGAGGTCTCCCGCGATCCGATGCCGATCGTTCGGCCGATCATCGAGCCGGCCCGGGTGCGCCCGGTGAGCCGGGAGGCAGCCGAGTCGGCGGTGCCCGAGCCGCAGCCGGCGCCCGAGCCGCCCCAGGCGCCCGAGCCACAACCGGCGCCCGAGCCGGCGGCGGTGCGCGAGCCGGAACCCGAGCAGGCGGCACCCCGGCCGTCGACGCCGCCGGCTGAGACGACCGGCCCGATTCGGATCGAGCAGGACGCGCGGCCCGCACCCGAACCGCGACCGTTGCCGAGTCCGTCACCGTCACCCGAACGTGAGCCGGTCATCCTGCCGATGTCATCCGATGAACGAGTCGACACGCTGTCCGGACTGCCGCGCATCGAGCCGTTCACCGCGTTCGAGCTCGACCCGATCGAGACCGAGCCGGACTACACCGGGCGACGGCGACGGACCGAGAACGACTCGGCCGGCCGCCCGCCCGAGCAGGACACCGGTCGCCGGCACCGCGCGGACGACGACGGCGACGATCTGCTCGCCCGGCTGCTCGCCCGCGAGGGTCGCTAGCCGCCGGTTGCGAGCGACGCGTCGAGCAGCGCGGCCCACTGTTCGGCGATGCGCGCCCGCCGCTGCCGATCGTCGGTCAGCAGGTTCGCCAGGCCGAGGCCGCGGGCGAGGTCCAGCGTGGCCTGCACCGTTTCGCGCACGCCGGGCACGTGCTCGTCCACCTCGAGCAACTCGACGACGACCCGATGCACCTCCCGGCCGATCCGCGCCTCCAGCGGAACGACCTGATCGCGCAGCTGCGGCTCGGCGGCCGCGGCGACCCACAGCATCAGTGCGGCGCGGAAGTAAGTGCCGGTGAACAGGTCGAAGACGAGCTCGACGATGGCCCGGGTGTCCATCTCGGTGCGCCGCTCGCCCAGTTCGCGGCGCATCTGCGCGCCGCGTTCGCGGCTGACGTGCTCCAGCGCGGCCATGAACAGGGCCTCGCGGGTGGGGAAGTGGTGCTGTGCGGCGCCGCGGGAGACGCCTGCGTGCTCGGCGACCACGGCGACCGTGCTGGCGCTCCAGCCGAGCTCGGCCAGGCAGGTGATCGCGGACTCCAGCAGCCGCGCCCGGGTTGCCCGGGAGCGGTCCTGCTGCGGCTCGCGCTCGACGGCGGTACTCACTGGGTGATCATCCGGATGCCCACCGCGGTGGGCGCTTCTGGAGGAACGACGTCATGCCTTCGCGCGCCTCTTCGGAGGCGAACAGCCGCGCCGACAGCGCCTGCATCTCGTCCGCCCCGGCGTCGAAGGCGGCCACGGTCTCCCTCGTCGTGACGCGCTTGGTCTCGGCCAGGCCCTGCGGCGAGCAGGCCCGCAGCGCGTCCGCGACCGCGTCGATCGCGGCGTCCAGGTCGTCGCCGACCGCTGCGGTGACCAGCCCGCACTCGGCCGCGGCCCGAGCGTCGAACTTCTCGCCGGTGAGGTAGTAGCGCGACACCGCACGCTCGGTCATCCGGCCCATGGTGGTCAGCGAGATGATCGCCGGCGCCAGCCCGAGGCGCACCTCGGTGAACGCGAACGAGGTCTTGTCGCTCGCCATCGCGATGTCGCACGCGCCGACGATGCCCAGCCCGCCGGCGCGCACCGCACCGTCCAGCCGCGCGACCACCGGCTTCGGCAGCTCGACGATCGAGCGCAGCAGGCCGAGCATCCGCTTCGTGCCGGCTTCCGGTCCGCCCTCGCCCGCCTGTTCCTTCAGGTCCGCCCCGGCGCAGAAGACCGTCCCGGTGTGGGTGAGCACGACCGCGCGCACACCGGCGTCGGCGGCGGCCGTGGCGAGGTGCGCCGACAGCTCGCTGACCAGTTGCGTCGACAGCGCATTGCGGTTCGCCGGGGAGTCGAGGGTGACCGTCGCGATCGCCCGACCGAGCTCGTAGTGAACGACTTCTTCTGACATCTCAGTAGGACTTCGGCAGGCCGAGGCTGAACTGGGCGACGAAGTTGAGGATCATCTCCCGGCTCACCGGCGCGACCCGGGCGACCCGGCTGCCGAGGACGAGGTTGCCCACGCCGTACTCGTGTGCGAAGCCGTTGCCGCCGTGCGTCTGCAGCGCTTGGTCGGCGCACGCGATCGACGCCTCGGCCGCCGCGTACTTCGCCATGTTCGCGGACTCACCGGCCGCCATGTCGTCGCCGCTGTCGTAGAGCGTCGCGGCCTTCTGCATCATCAGCTTCGACAATTCGAGCTCGACCTTCGCCTTCGCGAGCGGGTGCGACAGGCCCTGGTGCGTGCCGATCGGCTTGCCCCACACCTCGCGCTCGT
>JAVHVB010000325.1:0-12795 GCA_032160775.1 Pseudonocardiales bacterium
CCCGCGCGGCCCTCGCCACGACGAACCAGGTGCTCGAGCACCAGGGTGCGGCGATCTTTGCCGAGTTCGGCTCGTCGGACGGCGGCTGGACCGTCGACGGCGGGCAGCCGTACCTCGTGTCGAAGCAGGACCCCTACGACAACGCGGCGTCCGGCGACCCGTACCTCTTCTATCGGAAGCGGTTCGCCGTGAGCTCGCTCGCCGCGTACTTCGGGCTGAGGTCGGTCACCTCGGTGGTCATCAGCAAACGCGACGGCAACGGCACGTGGAACGGCCGGGTGCTGGCCGGCTACGTCCAGGGCACCAACTCGGCGGGCAACCCGGCCAAGGTCACCGCGACCGGCTCGGACTTCGCCGCGGCGCTCGGCCTCGGCACCACCTGGTTCAACCTGCGCGCCACCGCGTAGGCGGCGGCGGCCGCCGGCCGGTCAGTTCTCGTCGAGTGCGGCGAGGATGCGCGTGCTCGAATCGGCCTTGTCGAATCCGCCGACGCCGTAGTGCAGGCTGATGTTGTTCCGCGTCGCGGCCGCAACCTCGTCCGCGGGCAGCGAGTCGAGGTCCGTCCGGTCGCCGCCGTTGCAGAATTCGAGATCGGCCAGCGGGTACTTGCTCCGTACGACGTCGAGGCTCTCCACCATGCCGGGGCCGTCCTCGACCGCCTCGTAGGCGTCGTCGACGACGCGCAGTGCGCGGACGATCCGCAGCCGGTCGGCCGCGGGCTGGATGAGCCGACCCTTCTTGAGAACCTGTTGCTGGTCGTTGTTGACGATCACGATCAGGTAGCCGGTGCGCTCCCGGGCGGCTTCGAACAGGTCGAGATGCCCGCGGTGCAGCGGGCCGAAGTAGCCGCTGACGATGGATGCGCGGCGGGGCTGGTCTGTCACGCCGACACCCTAATCTGATCGCGTGACGGGTGAGCGCACGCGCCGGTGGGACGCGAGTCGGCCGGTGGACCTGCCGTCGACCCTCGGCCCGCTACGCCGTGGCTCCGGCGACCCGGCGCACCGGCTCAGTGCGGACGGCCGTTACTGGTGGGCGTGCGCGACGCCGGACGGGCCGGCGACGACGGCCATCGGCAGCGTCCGCGGCACGGTCACGGCCCAGGCGTGGGGCGCGGGCGGGCCCTGGGTGCTGGACCGGCTGCCGGTGTTGCTCGGCGAGGGCGACGACTGGGCCGGGCTCGACGTCTCGGCCGTGCCGGTGCTCGACCGGGTGCGGCGGCAGCGGCCGGGCCTGCGGCTGCCCTCGACCGGGCTGGTCCTCGACTCACTCGTTCCTGCGGTACTCGAACAGAAGGTCACCGGCCGGGAGGCGTGGCGCTCGTGGCGCGATCTGCTGCGGCGCTTCGGCGAGCCGGCGCCCGGGCCGGCGGCCGGCATGTCCGTGCCGCCCGCGCCCCGGGTGCTCCTGGACATCACTACGTGGGAGTGGCACCGGCTCGGCGTCGACCTGCGCAGGCAGCGGACGATCCGGGCGGCCGCGTCGGTCGCCGCGCGGCTGGAGGAGTGCGCTGCCCTCGAACCGGCCGCTGCGCTGGCCCGGCTGCTTCACGTGCCGGGCGTGGGTGTGTGGACGGCGGCGGAGACCGCGCAGCGTGCGCTCGCCCACCCGGACGCGGTGAGCGTCGGCGACTACCACCTGCCGAACGTGGTCGTGCATTTGTTCACCGGCCGCGCGCGCGGCACCGACGAGGAGATGCTGGCCCTGCTCGCACCGTGGGCCGGCCAGCGGCAGCGGGTGATGCGGCTGATCGAGGCGGTCGGGCTCGGCGCCCCGCGCTTCGGCCCGCGCTTCACCCCGCTCGACGCCCGCGCCATGTAAGAGCGTCAGTAGGCGGCGAGGACGGCGTCCGAGAGCGCCGGCCACGCGGTCCGCGCCCACTCGTCGAAGTCCCGGTCGGTCAGCGCGACGAGCCCGAGGCGGGCCACCGGGTCGACCCACAGGAACGTTCCGCTCTGCCCGAAGTGGCCGTAGGTCGCCGGCGAGTTGGCGGTGCCGGTCCAGTGCGGACTCTTGTCGCCGCGGATCTCGAAGCCGAGCCCCCAGTCGTTCGGGTCGCGCATGCCCCATCCCGGCAGCACACCGCGCAGGCCCGGGTACTGCACCGACGCTAGGTCGTGCAGCATCGGTGCGCTGAGCAGCCCGGTCGGCGACAACAGCTCGTGGACGACGCGCGCGAGGTCGGCGACGGTCGCCACGCCGTCGCGTGCGGGCGAGCCGGGCAGCGACGTGCCGGTGAGGCGCAGCGGACGGACGAGCGCGTCGGTGAAGTACTGCTCGAACGGTATGTCGGTGGCGCGCGCGACGAGTTCGGCGGCCAGCTCGATACCCGCGTTCGAGTACACCCGGCGTTGACCGGGCGCGAACGAGCGCAGCGGCCGCTCCGGCGCGATCCCGGACGCGTGCGCCAGCAGGTGCCGCAGCGTCGCACCCGGCAGCAGCGCCTCGTCGACCGGATCGTCGAGGGTGACCGCTTCCTCCTCGACCGCGACGAGGATCGCCAGGGCGGCGAGCGGCTTGGTTACCGACGCGAGCGGGAACGGCTCGTCGACGGGGCCGGCCGTCTCGAGCGGGCCGGACGGACCGATCACCGCCGCCGCAGCGGTCCCCACCGGCCAGTCCTCGATCGCGCAGAGGACCTCACTCATCCGGCGACCTTCCGCACGTGACCTTGGCCCGCGAAGCGGAGATGAGTGTTCACTCCCGTTCTCACAGCTGCAGCCGGTCGCGGGCGAGGTCGATCAGCCGAGGGAGCTCCGCGGCGGTGCCGGGCGGCAGCTCGTCCCAGCCGAACCAGCGCAGGTCGACCGATTCGCCGCTCATCACCGGTTCGGCATCCGTCGGGGCCACAGCGAGGAACTGCACGTCGAAGTGGCGGGTCGGCACGCCGAGCGAGCAGGTGATCGGATGCACGTCCAGGGCGAGCGGGCGCGGATCGAACGACAGCGACCCGATGCCGGTCTCCTCCCGCGCCTCGCGCGCGGCCGCGTCGAGCAACGTCTGGTCGCCCGGCTCGCAGTGCCCGCCGACCTGCAACCACATCCGGACACGCGGATGCAGAGTCAGCAGGACGGCCTGCCGGGACGGGTCCAGCACGAGAGCGCTCGCCGTGAGATGACCGGGCACGCACGAGCGCCACATCGCGTCCGGCCGGGCGGCGAGAAAGCCGAGGAAACCCTGCCGGATCGCCGCCGCCTGCGGGTCCGCCCGGCGCATCGTGGTGATCAGCTTGACCGCCTCGGCGTGCAGCGGCGGCGGGACGGCGTCGGCACCCGCGACGTCCGCCCGGCCGAGCGCGATGGCCTCGTCGGTGCCGAGCCGGAACAGATCGGTGCTCGCCCGGCGGACCAGCTCGCGGCTGCCGTTCCCGTCGTCCGGCAGCTTGCCGTCCGGGGCCAGGCCGCGGACGACGGCGATCGGGATCCCGGCGAGCTTGCCCTTGACCAGGTCGCCGGCTGCCGCGATCTCGTCGGCGACCGCGACGCGGGTGACGCCCAGGACGTTGCCGAACGCGTCGCTCGCGCCGCGCGGGTCGGTCACCGCCGTGATGCCGGCGACGCCGATCGCCACGTCGGTGAGCGCGCCGCGCCACGCCCGGCCCATCGTGTCGGTGATGATCACGCCCACCTCGACACCGAGCCGTTCGCGCACGCTCTCGCGCAGCAACTGCGCCGACGCATCCGGGTCGACGGGCAGCAGCGCGATCTCGTTGCGCGCGACGTTCGACGCATCGACGCCGGCTGACGCCATGATCAGCCCGTGCCGCGTCTGCACGATGCGCAGCCGGCCGCGCTGCGCGACCACCCGCACGGTCTCGCTGTCGATCGCCGCCTGACGCGCGGCCTCGCGCTCCTCCGGGTCGTCGGTCTCGAGCACGATGAGCTGGCCCTCGACCTTCGAGATGATCTTGGAGGTCACCACCAGCACGTCGCCGTCCTCGAGCGAGGTGTGCTGGGCGATCACCTCGGCGAGATCGTCGCCGGGGCGCAGCTCGCCGATGCCGCGGACGGCGAAGACCTCGATGCGCGGCACGGCGTGGTCGGCATGGCCCGATTCGCCGACCGGGGCGCCGTCAGGCAGCGTCGACTCGTCAGCGAACTGCATCGGCAAGCTCCAGGGCGGCGCGCACCATGTCGGCCGCCGCCGCGTCGTCGGTCATCAGCAGTGGCACCGCGCGCACCTGCACACCCGGGACCGCCGCCGTGTCGCTCTCGGCGATCAGCCAGCCGTCGAGGATCCCGTTGTCGGCGCGCGACCCGTAGAGCCGGCCGACCCCCTCCGCGCTCACCTCGACGCCGATCGCGGGCAGGCAGGCGTCGGCCATCCCGCGCACCGGGGCGCCGCCGATGATCGGTGACACGCCCACGACCGGCGCCGGCGTGCCGGCCAACGCCTCGCGGATGCCGGGCACGCCGAGGATCGTGCCGATCGAGACGACCGGATTGCTCGGCGCGACGAGGACGACGTCGGCCGCGCTCAGAGCGGCGAGCGCGCCCGGGGCGGCGGTGGCCTCGTCCAGGCCGACCTGGACGAAGGCCTGCGCCGGCAGCGCGGCGCGGTGACGCACCCACCACTCCTGGAAATGCAGCGCCACCCTGCGCGCAGACGCGGTCCCGCCGGGGTCGTCCTCGTCGGTCGCCTCGACGACGACGTGCGTCTCGCAGCGCTCATCGGACATCGGTACGAGGGTCACGCCGGGCCGCCACCGCTCGCACAGCGCGGCGGTGACGTCGGAGAGCGAGTAGCCGGCGTCCAGCATCCGGGTGCGGACGAGGTGAGTGCCGATGTCGAGGTCGCCCAGCTGGAACCAGGACGGCTCGGCGCCGTAGGCGGCGAACTCGGCCATGATCCGCCACGTCTCGTCCTTGCGGCCCCAGCCGCGTTCGCTGTCGTGAGCATCGGCGAGGGTGTACATGACGCTGTCGAGATCCGGGCAGATGCGCAGGCCGTGCAGCGTGACGTCGTCACCGGTGTTGACGATCGCGGTGATGTTGTCGTCCGGGCAGGCCGCGCGGACCCCACGCAGGAACCGGGCACCGCCGATACCGCCGGCCAGGACGGAGATGAGCACCCGACGAACCTACGACATCCCCAAATCCCGCCGGCGCTGCTTCAGCAGGGCGCCGACGTCGTGCAGCGTGATCTCGCGCGCGCCGAGCTCGACGGCCCGAGGGCGTAGCGGCTCCGGCAGGTCGTGGTGCCAGCGCCACGGGTGGTCCTGGAAGTACCGGCGGGGGATACCCAGCGCGTCGGCCATCGCGTGCAGTTCCTCGCGGCTGTCGGCCAGCAGGTGGCAGAACCGGCTGTACCGCAAACCGGCGCCGGGATACTCGCGAACGGAGTCGACGTAGCAACCCAACGCGGTTCCTCGGCGGGTTCAGCGTTTGGCGGCGACGAGCAGGCCGTCTCCGGCAGCGAGCAGCACCGACACGAACCGGTCGTCGTCGCGGACCGTGCGGCCGAGGTCGCGCAGGATCACCGTCTCCGGGTCGCGCTGTGCGGGGTCGGCGACGCGGTCGTGCCACAGCGCGTTGTCGAACGCGACGACGCCGCCGCTGCGCAGCAGCCGCACCGCCTGCTCGTAGTAGGCCGAGTACGCGGCCTTGTCGGCGTCGACGAAGACCAGGTCGTAGGCCTCGTCGCGCAGCCGGGGGAGTACTTCGGCGGCCGTGCCGTTGATCAGCCGGAACCGGGTCCCGGCGATGCCGGCCTCGGTGAACGCCTCCTTGGCCGCGCGCTGGTTCTCGCCCTCGACGTCGATCGTCGTGAGCACGCCGTCGGCGGCCATCCCGCCGAGCAGGTACAGCCCGGACACCCCGGCGCCGGTGCCGACCTCGACCACGCTGCGCGCGCCGGTCGCCGCGGCGAGCACCCGCAGCGCGGCGCCGCCGGATGCGCCGACCGGGACGCAACCCAGCTCGCGGGCTCGCTCCCGGGCCCCGAGGAGGACGTCGTCCTCGACCACGTACGACTCGGCGTACGCCACGCTCGACTGGTTCACCATCGCCTCGGCCACGGTGGCACCCTATCGCCGCGACGGGTCCGGTCAGCGCATGGAATCGATGATCAGCGCAAGGTCCTCGGCCGTGGTCAGCGGGCTGATGATGGCGAACCGGGTGCACACCCGGCCCGCGTGCTTGCTCGGCGTCACGAAGCCGAGTTGTTCCTCGAGCAGCCGGCTGCTCCAGCGCGCGTAGTCCTCGAGCTCCCAGCCGATCCGCTCGAACACCAGGACGGACAGTTCGGGTTCGACCAGCAGGCGCAGATGATCTGCCGCGCGAATCAGCTCCGCGCCCTGCCGGGTCACCTCCAGCGTCCGCTCGATCGCCGTGCTGTAAGCGTCGGTCCCGTTCACCGCGAGAGAGAACCAGAACGGCAGCCCGCGCGCCCGGCGGGTCAACTGGATCGCGAAGTCGGACGGATTCCACTCGCCCTCGACGTTCACCGGGTCGAGGTAGCTCGCGTGCTGGGTGTGGGCGGCACGCCCCAGCGCCGGATCCCGGTAGATCAGCGCGCAGCTGTCGAACGGGGCGAACAGCCACTTATGCGGGTCGACGATGAACGAGTCGGCGTGTTCGATCCCCGCGAACAGCTCGCGCACGCTCGGTGCGGCGAGCCCCGCGCCGCCGTAGGCGCCGTCCACGTGCAGCCACCACCCGTTCTCCCTGGCGACCTCGGCGACGCCGGCGATGTCGTCGACGACACCGAGATTCGTGGTGCCGGCCGTGGCGACGACGGCGAAGATGCCGTCGCGCACCTCTGCCGCGAGCCCGTCCACCACCTCGCGCAGGGCGCTGCCGACCAGCCGGCCACGGTCGTCGCCGGGCACCTCGACGACGTCCGCGTCCATGACGACCTTCAGCGCGTGCTTGACCGAGGAGTGCACCTCGTCGGTGACGCACACCGCCCATCGGCGCGGGTGGTTGCCGCGGGCGTGGCGGGCGGCCTCCCGGGCCGCGACGAGCGCGGACAGATTGCCGATCGTCCCGCCCTGCACGAAGGCGCCGCCGGACTGCGCCGGCAAACCGGCCAAATCGGCCAGCCAGCGCAGCGCCTGGTTCTCGGCATACACGGCGCCGGATCCTTCGAGCCACGAGCCGCTGTAGACCGAGGTCGCGCCGACCAACATGTCGAAGGCCGCGGCCGCCTTGGTCGGCGCGCTCGGGATGAAGGACAGATACCGGCGGTGGTCGACCGAGACACAGGCCGGGCCCAGGACATCGCGCCACAGCGCGAGCGCCGCGTCCGCGCCGATCCCGGCGGGCGTCACGGTGGGCCCGGCCGCGCGCTCGAGGTCCTCCGGCGTGCGCGGGTGGTCCAGCGGCGCCTGCTCGGCCAGCCGGTTCAGGCAGAAATCGGCCAGCGCGCGGGCCATCCGGTCGACGTCCGCGGTGTAGGTGTGCACGGCCGAACAGCCTACGTCGGCCGCGATCGCGGGCCGCCGGACGGGAACGGGGAACACCTCGCTGACGTTTAGCTGACGTACAGGTTCGTTTGGTTGTCTGGCTCTGGGAAGATGGTCAGTTCCGGAGACGGACGGAAGGTGAGTGCAGTGACGGCGGCTGAAACTCCTGTGTGGGTGCCACCCACGTGGGACGAGGTCGTGCGCGAGCACGCAGACCGGGTCTATCGGCTGGCCTTCCGGCTTTCCGGCAATCGCGCCGATGCCGAGGACCTCACCCAGGAGACCTTCGTGCGGGTGTTCCGCTCGCTCGCCCAGTACTCCCCGGGCACCTTCGAGGGCTGGTTGCACCGGATCACCACGAACCTGTTCCTCGACATGGTCCGGCGCCGCCAGCGGATCCGGTTCGACGCGCTGCCCGAGGACGCCGACGACCGGCTCGCCGGCACCGGTCCCGGGCCCGAGCAGACCTATCACGAGATGCACCTGGATCCCGAGATCGAGGCCGCACTGGACGCGTTGCCGCCGGACTTCCGGGTTGCCGTCGTGCTGTGCGACCTCGAGCAGCTCTCCTACGAGGAGATCGCCGCCACGCTCAACATCAAGGTCGGCACCGTCCGCTCGCGTATCCACCGCGGCCGGGTGATGCTGCGCGAGGCGCTCGCCCACCGCGCCCCGGGCATCCGCCCGGTCGAGCCCGGCACAGTTTCTCTGGCGCGCCAGGCCCAATGACGTCCCAGCACCTCTCCGACGAGGCCGTCGCCGCATTCGCGGACGGCGTGCTCAGCGGACTCGCCCGGGACCGGGCGACGCGGCACGTGTCCGCCTGCGCCGAGTGCCGGGCGGCGGTGAGGGTGCAGCGCGAGGCGGTCTTCGCCCTGCGTGCCGCGACGGCGCCGCAGGCCCCGGCGGCGCTGTTCGACCGGCTGCGCGCGTTGCCGCTGACCACGCCGCTGCCGACCCTGCCGACCGCGATCGCGGCCGACGGCAGCACGATGCTCGCGACCTTCGCGCCCGCGGCCGCACTCGTCCCCGACACCCAGCTGCGCAGCCCGAGGATGCGGCCCTACATGACCACTGCGGCAGTCGTCACCCTCGCCGGGGTACTCGCGGCCGGGTCGGTGGCCCGCCAGCAGGCCGCGCCGGAGAACGGCATCGGCCGCACCGCGCACACCGCCCAGCACGTTCCGACGCCCGACAGCGGCGTCGCGCCCGGGTTCGGCTTCGCGCGCTGAGCGACGCGGCTCGCGGCAGCCGCCCCCGCTGGGGCAGACTCGAGACGATGAGGGGCAACCGGTGATCGACGACGACGACGGCGGCTACGCCCGGCCGTCCGGCGTCGACGGGCCGTTCGCCGAGCGCATCGAACCACCGGTGTACACCCGGCCGCCGGAGACGGTGTCGCCGCAGGACCGCGCGGTCTTCGGCCGGCCGGCCGGCGTCGGCCCGTTCGATCCCGCGCCCGGCGAGCGCATCTCGGCTCGCCTGGCCACCCACTCGCCGGTGCCGGCGATGTTCGCCGACGCGTTCGGGCGGACCGGCGCTGCGCAGGACGGTTTCGACCCGGCACCCGGCACCCGCGTCGCGCCCACCGGGGCGGCGCCGCAGTCGCCGTGGTGGAAATCCGACGCGCCGCACGACCCCTGGCGCGATCCGCGTTCGCCGTTCTGGCTCGGCCGCGGCGCCGTGTTCACCGGGCCGGCCCCTGCGCAGCTGGACCCGGAGCTCGACGGTGACGCCGACGAGGAGCTACTGCGCGAGCCGGCCGCGGAGCCGGCCGCAGCGCCCGACAACGTGCGGCGGGTCCGGTTCGGGCTCTCGACCTTCGCGCTCTTCGCGATCCTCGCGCTGGTCGCCGGCGCGTTGGGCGGCGGCGTCGGCTGGTGGCTGACGAAGCACGTGCAGGACGCGCTGCACCGGCCGGACGTGAACATCGCACAGGTCGAGACCCCGGTCGACCGCAGCCCGGGCTCGATCGCGGGGGTGGCCCGGCGGGTCGGGCCGACGGTCGTCTCGATCGCCATCCAGACGCCCGGCGCCCTGGCCATCGGATCCGGCTTCGTGATCGACACCGACGGCGACATCCTCACCAACAACCACGTCGTCGCGCCGGCGGTCGAGGCGGCGAACTCCTCGATCGTGGTCACGTTCAGCAACGAGGCCACCGCCCGTGCGCAGATCGTCGGCCGGGACCCGACCAGCGACCTTGCGGTCATCAAGGTGTCGAACGAAGAACTCACCGTCGCGCAGCTGGGCGACTCGGACAAGATCGCGGTGGGCGACGCGGTGATCGCGATCGGCTCACCGCTCGGGCTCCAGGGCACGGTGACCTCCGGCATCATCTCGGCACTCGACCGGCCCGTCCGGGTCGCCGCCGACGACGGCACCACGTCCTACCTGAACGCCATCCAGACCGACGCTCCGATCAACCACGGCAACTCCGGCGGCCCGCTCGTCAACGCCGCCGGCGCGGTGGTCGGCATCAACTCGGCGGCGGCGGTGGACCCGACGGCCGGCGGCGGCACGACGGCCAACGGCATCGGCTACGCGATTCCGATCAACTACGCGCGCGACATCGCGCTGCAGCTGATCCACACCGGCAAAGCGGTGCACGCCACGTTCGGCGCGACCGGCGCCACGGTGCTCGCCGGGCTCGGGGTCGGCGGTTACGTCAAGCAGGTGTCCCCGGGCGGGCCGGCCGACCGCGCCGGGCTCCGGCCGGGGGACGTCATCGTCGTCGCCGACGGCAAGGTCGTGCAGAGCTTCGACCAGCTCACCGTGATCGTCGAGCAGCACAGACCTGGCGACCGGATCAGCGTGACCTACTACCCTAAGGACTCGTCGCAGAAAGTCACCACGACAGTCACCCTCGGCTAGCGGGGCAGCATGTTCAACATCGGGCCGTTCGAGCTTCTGGTGCTCGCCATCGTCGGCTTGATCATCCTCGGTCCCGATCGGTTGCCCGGCCTGGCCAAGGACGCTGCACGGCTGCTGCGCACCTTGCGCGAGATGGCGACCGGTGCCCGGCAGCAACTGAAGGACGAGCTCGGCCCGGAGTTCGCCGATGTCGACCTGCGCAACCTCAACCCGCGTACTGCGGTGCAGCGCGCCGTGTTCGGCGACGACCTGCCCGATCTGAAGAAGTACGACCCGCGCCGCTACAACCCCGGCGCGGTGGTGCGTGACGCGATCCTCGGTGACGACGACGAACCGCAGGTGAAGCCGGTGTCGATGGTCAAGCCGACGAACGGCAGCCGGCCGCGACCGCGGCCGGGTCCCGGACGTAGCTACGACGACGTGACCTGACGGCGACGTCTGTGAGCGAGCGTGCGAGCGAGCCGATGTCACAGGCTTTGCCAGGCGCACGTTCTCCAGCGCCTGCGGGCGATGCGACCGAGGGCTGAAGTAATCGACCTCTGCGGTCGGTGGGAGTTCCTGCCGCGCGACTGCGCGCGCGAGGCGTTGCCCCCGACGTTTCCCGGCGCGCTCGCCGTGCCCGGCCTGTGGGAGGCGCAGGGCTACCTCGACCTCGACGGACCGGCGTGGTACCGCCGTCGGTTCGCCGTGCCCGACGCGGCCGGGTGCTGGACCCTGCGGTTCGGCGCGGTGATGGACGCGGCGGAGGTGTTCCTCAACGGGGTACCGGTCGGCGCGCACGACGGCGCTTACACGCCGTTCGAGCTGCCCGTGACGCATGCGCTGGCCGCGGGGGAGAACGTCCTGGACGTGCGGGTGGTCGATCACCCGTTGACCAGCCGCGAACATGTGCGCCGCGCGCACGGCAAGCAGGGCTGGATGAATTCGGTGTTCCCGAGCCCACCCAGCCTCTACGTCACCTACGGCGGCATCTGGCAGCCCGTCGAGCTGCGCCGGCACGGTCCGGTCGCGGTCACCGACTTCCATGTGGCCGCCGACCCGGCGGACGTCCGGGTGTCGGTCGACGTGCGCAACCACACCGACGCCGAGGTGCGGGCCGACGTGCAGGTCCGGCTGCTCGGTCGGCAGTTCGCGGCACAGGTGTCCGTGCCGGGGCGCGGCGAGGCGTCGGTGGGCTTCGAGGTCGGGCCGACCGATGCGCAACGGTGGACGCCCGCCGACCCGGTCCTGCACGACGCGTCGACCCGGGTCATCGTCGGCGGCACGGAGTCCGACCGCGGCGCGCTGCGCTGCGGATTGCGCACCTTCGCCGTGGCCGGCGACCGGTTCCTCCTGAACGGCGAGCCGGTCCACCTGCGGGCGGCGCTGGTGCAGGGATTCCGGCACGACGTGCTGTACGCCGAGGGGACAGATGAGCAGATCAGGGACGAGGTGCTGGCCGCAAAGCGGATCGGGCTGAACATGCTCCGGTTGCACATCAAGGCATTCGATCCGCGCTACCTCGACGTGTGCGATGAACTCGGCATGCTGGTGCACTGCGACATGCCGGTCGCCGAGCCCATCGCCCATCGCGAGTTGGGTGGCTCCGGAGAGCTCGCCGAGGCGGCGTTGCGGGCGGTCCGCGAGCAGGTGCGCCGCGACCGATCCCATCCCAGCGTCGTGCTGTGGTCGCTCATGAACGAGATCGGGGTGGAGCAGCCGAGGGCACGCCGCACGGACACGTACGAGGCGTTCACTCGCGCGCTCTACGCGGCGGCGACGGAACTCGATCCGAGCCGGCCGATCATCGAGAACGACTGGATCGACCCAGGTCCGGACCGGGTCTTCCTCAGCCCGGTGCTCACCGCGCACTGGTACGGGCGACTCGGCGAGCACTACCTCCGCGAGCTCGCCGGCAAGGTCGAGCAGCACGCCGGCGGGCGGCGGCCGCTGTACGTGTCCGAGTTCGGTGACTGGGGCCTGCCGTTGCCGGAGCCGGCCTTCGCCGATGCGTGGTGGGCCCCGGGCGCGCTGGGCGCGGCACTCGCCGAGTTGCCGTGGGCGGGCAGCGCGGCGGACTTCATCGCCGGCACGCAGCGCTACCAGGGGCTGAGTGACCGGTTGCAGGGCGAGGTGATCCGGGCCGGCGGCGCGGCCGGCTGGTGCGTGACCGAGCTGACCGACGTGCCGCAGGAGTACAACGGGTTGTGGACGCTGACCCGTGCGGAGAAGCAGTCCACCGCGGAGATCGAGCGGCTGTGCCAAGAGGTGCTGCCGGTCGTCCGGCGTACCGCGTGGACGGTGTTCGCCGGCGCACCGTTCGCCGTCCCGCTGGCGGTCTGCAACGACGGCGCAGCATTGCCGTCCGCCGAACTGACCGTCACCCTCGACGGCACGGTCGCCCAGGTGTCGCGGGTCGAACTGCCCGCCGCCGCGGTCGCCCGGGCAGGAAGCCACCCGCTCAGCGCACCGGCGGCGGTCGGCGAATACGTCCTCGACGTGTCGGTGAGCGGCCGCGACAGCACCGGCCGTGCGGT
>JAVHVB010000326.1:0-8843 GCA_032160775.1 Pseudonocardiales bacterium
GAGTTGCTCTCCCGAACCGTCAGAGCGGCGATCGGAATGGTGTCGAGATTGCCGGCACCGGCGGGCGCCATAGAAGCGGTCTGCGACTGCACTGTGACGGAGTAACCGGTGGCGTTGTTCGTCTCGACGTTGAAGGTCACCTCGTTCAGTCCGGTGACCGTCTGCCCGGGGGTTCCGGTCAACAGGAAGCTCGGCGTCAGGCCGGTCATGGTGATACCGGAATCCACGCCGACGTTCGCAACGGTGGAGCCGCCCGGTGCTGCGGAAGCTGCGGGGGTGATGATCATCGTGGCCACGAACCCGGCCGCGGCGAGGGCCGAGATCGCAGTTCGCCTGCTGAGACGCCTGGAACCGTCAGGACCACACGGCATCGTGTCATCTGTCTGTAGGAGCAGATCTCTTGTCATGATTCGTCCTCCCGGATAGGGAGCGTTGGACAGGACGTCCCGCTCACTTTCAGAGCGTGCGCCCGCCACGCGCGGGACGCGTAGACGGACCATCCTGTTTGGGTATCCGAGATTTCGCATTTTGCCGCCTCAAACGGACAGTGCATTACCCTGCTGCGACGCGCTGGACGTAACGGCGCCAAGCGGCACCCGCACAGTTCATTGATTAGCCCAATACCCAGCGCGCGGCCTATCGAATTAGAACAGGACACTACGTCTAGCGGCGTCTATGAGGTCAGTGTGTTTCGTCTATTACGCGAAGCCGACTCGGCACTCGACGGATAGCGGTCATCCGCTGCCGCCGCGTTTCACCGGAATACAGAAACAGGATGGTTCGTCTACTTCGATCGACTGGGCAGGCTGGTCCGTCTATTCCGATGTGCGGCATTCGCAATGACAATCGGTCGATGACGACAATCTAGCGCCGCTGGACGGCAGCGATTAGCGCGCCTAAAGGTTGTCGGGCTTTTCTGATGAAGGCGGTATTCCCATGGTTACTTTGCGCAAGATTCGCAGGAATGCGGCTCGGGCAGAAATTGGCGTTTGGCGTCGGTTCCCGCGCCGTGGCCCCCGCGTTGCTCTGCTCGCGGGCGCGTTCGTGCTGATCGTGCCTGTCTGCTCAGCCTCCGCCGGTCCGGCTTCGGTGGGTCCGGCAGCGTTCGCAAGCCAGAGCATGGCTGATGGCAGCTGGTCTGGCTTTATCAATGACAGGTCCGGATACACCGGCGTTTACGGCACGATCACCGTGCCCGACATCCGCCCCGGGTGCGGACAGAATTCACGCGTCGCGATCTGGGCGGGCATTGGCGGCGACCACTGGGGCGGATTCATGCAAGCCGGGATCACCGTTACCGGAAGCTCGAGCGGTGCCTGGTGGGAAGTCATCGGACCAAATGGTGGGGGCGACGTACAGAACGTCGACTTCGCGATGCAGGCCGGCGACCAGGTGCGCGTGCGCACCACCTACGACCCCGACACCGCCACCATCACGTTCGCGTGGAACAACCTCACCACTTCGCTATTCCGGACCAAGGTGCTTGACCACGCCGCCCGCTTTTACGGGCCGAACGACGCGGAATGGGTTATCGAGTGGCCCGGCAACGCGAGCGCCGTCGCACACTTCACGCCAATCGTGTTCAGCCACCTCGGGTCACATCGCAACGGGGCCCCTGCCGACCCGCTCCCAGCCGATATCCGCGTCACCATGGCCGGCGCCGCGGGCGCCATCGCGGTCCCCACGAAGACCGGCGATCAAGAGTTCACGACCAGGTGGTTCGCTTGCAACTGAACCCGATCGCGGACCTAGCGAGCTTCGAGGAACCTCAGCACCGCCAGCACCCGACGATGCGCGTTCTGGCTCTCGGGTAGATCGAGCTTGGTGAGGATGCTGCGGACGTGCTTCTCGACCGTGCCCTCGGAGACGAAGATCTGCGCGGCGATCCCGGCGTTGGACCGGCCCTCGGCCATCAGCGCGAGGACCTCACGTTCGCGTGGGGACAATGCATCGAGTGGGTCGCGTCGCCGCCGTGCGTTCACCAGCTCCTGGACCAGCGACGGGTCCACCACCGAGGCGCCCGCCGCGATGAGTTCGACAGTTTCGATGAACTGCTCGACGTGAGTCACCCTGCTCTTCAACAGGTACCCCAGGCGCTCGCCCTGCGAAAGCAGTTGGAGTGCCTCTTCCACCTCAACGTGCGCAGACAGCACGATGACCGCTGTGTCCGGCCGCTCCTGGCGGATGACCCGCGCAGCCTCCAAACCCTCGGTCGAATGCGACGGGGGCATTCGGATGTCGACGATCGCGAGGTCGGGCCCGGTCGATCGGACCAACGCCAGCAGTTCGACGCCGTTGCCGGCCTGTCCGACCACTTCGAAGCCCGAGCGATCGAGCAGGCTTGCCACGCCTTCCCGCAACAGAACGTCGTCGTCGGCCAGAACGACTCGAGTCGGCATGCCTGGAGTATCGGGCATCGTGGTCGCTACGGACGCTGCGGAACCCGCCGGCTCACCCGCCGACTCACGCGGTGTGCCCCAGGACGTGGCGGATCGCCCGCCCCGACAACTCCGACTTCGCGAGGAATCCCGCAACCGGGCTCTCCGCGATCAACTCGACGTAGTCCGACTCGGCGTGCGTCGAGATCATGATCACCTCGGCGCGCCCGCCCGGCTGTTCCTGTGCGACACGCCGGGCGAGGTCGAAGCCGCTCTCCTCCCCGAGCCCGATGTCGACAAGGATCAGGTCCGGTCGCAGTCCGCGGGCTTCGCGAAGCGCGGATGCGATATCTGAGGCCACACCGACGACCGTTATGCCGTCTCGACGCAATACCGCACGCGCCGCCTCGAGAAAGGCGGCGTTGTCGTCAACGAGCAGGCAGCGCAGGGGCACTCGACCACGTTGACACCCGGCATCGAGCGCCCGCATTGCAGCTAGTAGGAATTCCACCATCTCCGCCGTGGCCGTGCTGAGAGTGTCGGCCCGGTAGGCATCGGGCTACCGTCACCCCATGGACGCGCCAGACTTCGGCGCCGATGTGGCGAAGCCGATACTTCAGGCAGAGGGCATCACTGGTCCGTCCGACCAGAACCTGCTGCACGAGCTCGCCGCCGAGCAGGCCGCGCTGCGGCGGGTGGCGACCCTCGTGGCCGGCGGCGCCGAGCCTGCTGAGGTGTTCACCGCTGTCGCCGACGAGCTCGGGCACCTCATCGGAGCGGAGGCATCCTTCGTCTCCCGCGTTGATCGCGTCTCTGAAGGCGGCGACGAACTTGACGGATTTCTCACGGTCGTCGGGTCATATGGCCGGGTGAGCGACCGAGTACCGGTCGGCTTCCGGCTGAGGCTGTTGCCGGACATGGTCCAGGCTGTTGCATTGCGGAGCGGACGTCCGGCGCGGGTGTCCGGCGAACAGCTGGCCAACGGCCCGCACGCGGCCTGGGTTGCCACTCTGGGTATGCGGGCGGGCATCGCCACACCGATCGTGGTCGGGGGGCGTAGCTGGGGCGTCACGGTGGCGGCAACCTCGCAGCCGGATTTTCCGCCGGGCACCGAGTCCCGAATGGCGGACTTCGTGGAACTGACAGCGACCGCGATCGCGAACGCCAACGCCGAGCAGGAGTTGCATGAACTGGCCGAGACCCAGGCGGCGCTGCGGCGCCTGGCCACCCTCGTGGCACAGGGCCAACCACCGGAGGCGGTGTTCGCTGCTGCGACCAGCGAGGCGCTCCGGCACTTCGGTGGCGGTACGGCCAGGATGATCCGCTACGAGCTCGACGGTACGGCGACGCTGCTCGCGAACGAAGGAACGACGGGTCCGCATGTACGGGTCGGGGAGCGCTGGGAGGGCTATCCGCCGACCGGGCTGACCGCGACCGTCATGCGGACGGGCAAAGCCGCACGGGTCGATGACTACCGCCAGGTTCCGGGCGGTGAACCATACGTGCGCGAGGGCCTTCGGTCGGCGGTCGCGGTCCCGATACACGTCAACGGCCGGCTATGGGGGGCAATCGCTCTTGGCACCGGCGAGGGGCCGCTACCGCTGGATGTCGAGCAGCGGATGGCACAGTTCACCGACCTGGTCGCCACCGCAGTGGCGAACGCGCAGAACTGGGCCTCGTTAGAGGCGAGCCGAGACGAGCTCGCCGAGTTGCTCGAGGAACAGGCAGCGCTGCGCCGGGTTGCCACTCTGGTCGCGCGCGAAGGCCGCCCGGCTGAGATCTTCTCCGCAGTCGCCGACGAGGTGGCGCGATTACTTGTCGCGGAGAGCGCGGGCATCGCCCGGTTCGAGCCGGGTGGGGCGTCGGTAGTGGTCGTCGGCGGTGTCGGTCAGGATTCGGAGAAACGGCCGGCCGGCATCCGCTTGGAACTCGTTGATTACCTTCCACCGGCGATCGTTTGGCGTACCGGGCGTGCAGCCCGGGTGGACGAGGACGCCTGGGCCGGCAGGTCCGACCCAGTCGCCGGCGCACTGCGCGAGCTGGGAATCCGGTCAATGGTCGCGAGCCCGATTACCGTCGAGGGCCACTTGTGGGGGGTCGTGATCGCCATGACCCGGCGCGGGCCGTTTCCTTCCGACACACCCCATCGCATGGCAGATTTCACCGAGCTCGTCGCGACCGCGCTCGGAAATGCCGAGAGCCGAGCCGAAGTGGCCGCTTCGCGGGCCCGGACCGTGGCCGCGGCGGATGCGACCCGGCGCCGGATCGAGCGTGATCTGCACGACGGCACCCAGCAGCGCCTCGTCTCGCTCGGCCTTGAGCTTCGCATGGCTCAGTCCCTGGTCCCCGCCGAGCAGGCTGAATTGCGGGAGGAGCTAGGCCGGGTTGCGAACGAACTCAACAGTGCAGTCGAGGATCTACGTGAGATCGCCCGCGGCATCCACCCCGCGATCCTGTCCGAAGGAGGGCTCGGGCCGGCGTTGCGAACGTTGGCGCGCCGGGCTGCCATTGCCGTCGAACTCGACGTCGGGACGATTGGCCGGCTTCCGGAGCCGATCGAAGTGGCGGCGTATTACGTCGTTTCCGAGGCGCTGACGAACGCGACGCGACACGCACTCGCGTCAGTCGTGGGCGTCGTCCTCGAACAGCGGGACGAGTGCCTTCACGTCTCGATTCGCGACGACGGCGTGGGCGGCGTCGACCCAGCCCGGGGCTCAGGGCTGATCGGACTTCGCGACCGTGCAGAAGCTCTCGGCGGGTCTCTTGAGGTCAGCAGTTCAACGGGCGGGGGCACCATGATCGTGGTCGAACTGCCACTCGAGGTCGGGACGCACGCCCCACCGCAACTCGGCTAAGCCGGCCCGGGGCAAGCTCGCATTCGCATCAGGTCGACCGGCCCATGAGCTCGGTTATCGGGCGCGATGGATTCCAGCTAGCAGGAAGCCTCCGGTGGCCCTAGCCCGGAAGACGAGGGCACATCAGTGCGCAACCCTTGCTGGATGTTCCGCATCCGCGCTCGGGAACGCCAGACCGGCCGGCCCGAGCCGGCTGAGCGACACGCCGATCTCCGTGATCGTGCTTGACGGCGCAGATCTGTCCGGCGCCTGGCGCTGGTGTGCCTCGGCGGTGGCCGGGCTGACGTGGCCGGTGATCGGGTGCCTGGTCGCGGTATCGATCGTTCACTATGTCGCCGCCGCTGCGGCGTCGCGCGCCGCCGCCGGAGTGCGGCTGCCCGTGGCAGAGCTCATCGCGATGCAGTTCACAGCGTCAGCGGCCAACCGCCTCACCCCGGCAGGAATCGGCGGCGCGGGTGTCATTGCGCGGTACTTGACGCGCCGTGGCCAGCTCGCCCCCGCCGAGGCGGCCGCCGCAGTGTCGTCGCTGGCACTGCTCGGCGGGCTTGCAGACGTCGCGGCGTTCGCCGTCGTGGTCGGCGCCGGAACGGTGTTCGGACTTGCGGGTGCCGCGACGGAGGTCCCGATGCTGTTGTCGCGACTGATCGGACTGGTGCCGGTTCCGGTCAGTTGGTGGCGTTACGCCGTCCTCGGCATCGGGGTCGGTGTGGCCCTCACTGTCGCAATCCCGCCCATACGACACAGCACAGCGGTTCGGCGGGGGCGCTTCGCGGCAGGACAATTCATCCACGCCGTCGCGACGCTCATCCGGCGGCCGCGGCGGCTGGCAACGCTGATGGGCGCCTCGGCCGCCACCACACTGGTGCTGGCGGCCGGGTTCGCAGCGGCGGCTGTCGTCGGCCCCACCGCTTTGTCGCCTGCTGGCTTCGCGGCCTTGATGATCGGATACATGGTTGCGTCGGCGGCTGGCAACGCGGTGCCGACGCCCGGCGGCATCGGGACGGCGGACGCCGCGCTGGCCGGGGTTCTGCTGGCCGCTCACGCAACTGCCGCTGCCGCGCTGGCCACGGTGCTTGCCTTTCGCATCGTGACGTTCTGGGTACCTGCTCTCGCCGGCGTGGCGTTGGCTCGACCGTTGCGCCGCCGTGGCGCACTCTGATCGGGCCTTGTCACGCCTCCGGGCTCAGCAACCCTGCCTGCTGCAGAGCGCGCCGCGCGCCGTCGAGGTAGCCGTCCCGGGCAACGATGTCGTAGCGCGCCGCGACCAGCGTGCGAGCCGACGCGAAGTCCCGGGTGCCGCGGGTCGCGGCATGTCCCAGGAACCCGAACGTCGCCCCCCAGACCGAGCCGATGACTGCGCCAGCCAAGAGCAGGCCCAGCCAGGAGCCGGTAGTGAATAGTCCGAGCAGAAGCCCGATCATCAGGCCGAACCAGGCACCGCTCGCGGCACCTGCCGCGGCCGCGCGGCCCTTGGTGAGCCGACCGGTCACTCGCTCGACCAGCCGCAGGTCCGAACCGATGATGTCGAGATGCTCGACGGGGAACCCGTCGTCGGACAACCGGTCCACTGCATGCTGAGCCGTGGCGTACTCGTCGTAGCTCGCGACGGTGTTCCACGCGAGGTAAGCCGGGTCGAGTCGCGGTGGCGAAACGAACGCGGGGATCGGTCGAATGAGCGATGTCATGGTGAGCCTCCTTTTGCTCGTGCCCAGCAACCATGACGAGCTGCGCTGTGTTCCTCCCCTGCTTTGCCTGTGAGCCAGGGATCAGCTTCTGTATGCCGCACACATGCCACAACGATGTTCCCGCCAGCCCGCACCCACGATTGCTGCTAGCCGTGACGACACCCGACGCCGTGCGCGAGAACGTGGACTACGGCCAGCTCTCGTCAGTGGCGCCGAATGACGTCCGCTGTGGATCGCGCCCGACAGAAGCGAGGCACTACGCATGCGGTACACGCGACTCGGCAAGACCGACCTCGACGTCTCCTTCCTGGCGCTGGGATCACGCTGTTCGATACCGCCCAGGGCTACGGGCGCCGCACCGGTCATCGGTCCAGCGCCCGAGGGGATGTGAGCTGAGATGTCGAAGATCGCCTTCCTCGGGCTCGGCAACATGGGGACGCCGATGGCCCGTCGGATCATGCAGGCCGGCCATGACCTCACTGTGTGGAATCGCACCGTCGGGCGAACCCAGCAGTTCGCAGACGGGGGCGCGTTCGTCGCCGCGACGCCGGCCGAGGCGGCCGACGGCGTTGAATTCGCGATCACCATGCTCGCCAACCCCGACGCACTCGACGATGTTCTATTCGGCGCCGACGGGCTCGCCCACGCCCTGTCGCCCGGTCAGACGCTCATCGACATGTCCACCGTGGGGCCCGATGCGTTCCGCGCGGCCGCTGCCCTGCTCCCAACTGGCGTCGCCGCCGTCGATGCGCCGGTGCGGGGCAGCATTCCTGAGGCAACCGATGGCCGGCTGCAGATTTACGTCGGAGCCAGCGACGAGGGGTTCGAGCGGGTGCGCGCGGTTCTCGGGATGCTCGGCGAGGTACACCATGTCGGTGCGGCCGGGGCGGGCGCGGCGATGAAACTCGTCGTCAACACTGCTCTCATCGAGTCCATCGTGACCGTCGGCGAGGCGCTCGCGCTGGGCCGCGCTTTCGGCCTCGACCAGGGCGCCGTGCTCGACGTCCTCGCGGAGTCTCCGGTCGGTCCGACCATGCGGGCCAAGCGGGCGAACGTGGAGACCGGCCACTACCCACCGAACTTCAAGCTCTCGCTGGCAGCCAAGGACATGTGTCTCGCGATCGACGCCGCCGACCGGGCGCAGGTCGACCTGGAGGCGGCGAAGACCGCCCGCCACTGGCTCTACCAGGCTGCGAAGCACGGCGCGGACGACCTCGACTTCTCGGCGGTCGTCGCGACCATTACCGGGCTACCGTCACAGGCCTAGGTTCGGGGCGCCGCTACGTCGGAAGTGTCGACAACTGATCAGCGCGGTGGAGATATTGCCGCGCGGCCACCAGGTTCCAGCGCGCTGCCGGATCCTTGGTCAGCAGACCGTCGATCACCGGGCGGAGGCGACCGGCGTGCTCTGCCGGCGGCGGATCTTGGGTTTTCACCGCCTCGAGGATCGAGAAGGCCGACAGGTCGCGAAACGGATGCCGTCCCTCGACCGCGGCATACAGGGTGGCGCCGAGCGCGAACAGGTCGGACGCGGGGGTGAACCTGCCGTCACGGATCGACTCCGGCGCCATGAACGGCGGACTTCCGACGAGCAGGCCGCGTCTCGTCACCGATGGCGCGGCGCGGCAAGCGGCCAACCCGAAGTCGATCAGTACTGCCCGGCCGTCGCTGGTCAACTGCACGTTGCCGGGCTTCACATCGCGATGGATGAGTCCCTCGCCGTGCACCGCCTGCAGCGCCGCTACCAACTGAGTGGCGATGTCCCAGGCCACCGCGGGCTGGACGCGCCCGCGCTCCCGGATCTCGTGCGCCAGCGTGTGCCCGGACAGCGCCTCCATCACGATCCATGGCGGACCGTGCTCCACCGCGAGATCGTAGACGCCGACCACGCCGGGATGACTGATGCGCGCCGCTGCGCGGGCTTC
>JAVHVB010000327.1:0-2772 GCA_032160775.1 Pseudonocardiales bacterium
AGCGGTTCAGTCCGTCCGGTAGGACACGGGCAGGGTCTTGATCCCGTTGATCCAGCCGGAGCGCAGCCGCGTCGCGGGGCCTGTCCGGGCGATCTCCGGCGCCTGGTCGGCGAGCGCGTGGAACAACTGGCTGATCTCCATCCGGGCCAGGTTCGCACCGATGCAGTAGTGGGCCCCGTGGCCGCCGAAGGCGAGATGCGGGTTCGGCGACCGGGTGATGTCGAAGGTGAACGGGTCGGTGAACACGTCGTCGTCGTAGTTCGCGCTGGCATAGAAGAGGCCGACGCGCTGGCCCGCCTTGATCTGCACCCCGGCAAGTTCGACGTCCTCCAGCGCGGTGCGCTGGAACGAGGTCACCGGCGTCGCCCAGCGGATGATCTCGTCGACCATCGTCTCCGGTCGCTCGCGCTTCCACAGCTCCCATTGCTCCGGGTTGTCGAAGAACGCGTTCCTGCCATGGCTGATGGCGTTGCGGGTCGTCTCGTTGCCGGCCACCGAGAGCGCGATGACGAAGAAGCCGAACTCGTCCTCGGTCAGGCCACGGCCGTCGAGGTCGGCGTTGACAAGTTTGGTGACGATGTCGTCGCGCGGGTTGTCGATGCGGTCGGCGGCGAGTTGCATCGCGTACATCAGCACCTCGATCGAGGCCGCCTGCGGGTCACCGGCGAAATCCGGGTCGTCAGACGCGGTCATCGCGTTCGTCCAGTCGAACAGCTGACGCCGGTCCTCGGGCGGCACGCCGAGCATGTCCGCGATGGTCTCGAGCGGAAGTTGCGCCGCGACCTGCTCCACGAAGTTTCCGGCGCGCGCGGCGACCGCCTCGGAAACGATGCGCTGCGCGCGCTCGTGCATGACGCCGTCCAGCGCGGTCACCGCGCGCGGCGTGAATCCACGCGAGATGATCCGCCGGGTGAGGGTGTGCGCGGGGGCGTCCTGATTGATGATGACGACCCTGGTCAGCTCGACGGACTCGCGCACGGTCGTCTCCGGCAGCCGGATGATCACGCCGTTCTCCCAACTGGAGAAGACGTCGGAACGCTTCGACACCTCGGCGACGTCGGCGTGCCGGGTCACTGCCCAGTAGCCGGTGCCGCCCTCCATCCCGGCCCGCGCCTCCGGCGGCTGCTCGATCCAACTCACCGGCGCGGCGCGGCGCAGCGCCGCGAACTCCGCGTGCGGCACGCCGGCGAGATTCACGTCCGGATCGGTCAGGTCGAACCCGGCGGGGACGGAAGTGATCACGGTGTCGCCTCTCAGCTTGACCATACAACTTGGAGAAACTGGATGTACAGAACCACGAAGATGTATGGTCGTCAAGGGAGGTGCGGACATGCGCACGCACGGGTGGGGCGGCCGGCCGCCGCGCGACGACGCCGAGGCGCGCGAGCGCATCCTGCACGCGACCCGCAGCCGGCTCGCCGAGGCGGGCAGCACGAGCACGTCCGAAGTGGCCGAGTTGCTCGGCGTGACCAGGCAGACCGTCTACCGCTACTTCCCGACGACCGAGGAACTGCTCAACGCTGCGGCGATGGACGCGGTGGTCGCGCTACAGGGCGATCTCGTCGAGCACGTGGCCCGGCACCTGGCCCGGACCGGCGGCGATGCCGCCGATGCGGTCGTGGAGGTGGTCGCCTATGTCTATGAGCACCTGCGCGACGATCCGGCGCTCAACCGGCTGATCGCCCCAGGCCGGATGAGCGCGACGCTGGCCGGGCTGACCGCACCGGACGCGATCGCGCTCGGTCGCTCGTTGCTGGCCGGCTTTCCGGTCGACTGGGCGGCGGCCGGCCTGGACGCGCGCGCGCAGCGCGAGCTTGTCGAGCACCTGCTGCGCACGCTGCAGTCGCTCGTCATCGATCCGGGGCATCCCGAGCGTTCGCCGGCGGAACTGCGCGGCTATCTCAGCCGATGGATTGCACCCGCCGTGCGCGCGCGCACGCACGACGACGACAAGTGGTGAGTTCCGCCCACCGGCGGGAGGAACTCACCACTTGCGCGGGGCTAGGCGCGAGCGGCTCAGGCGCCGAAGGTGACGTCGATGTGCCGCGCGAGAGACTCGGCTGCGGAACCGAACGCCGCGCTCGTCGGGTCGGTCCGGTCGGTGAGCGAAGCCAACTCGGTCAGCAACGCCCGTTTCTGTGCATCGCCGAGCCAGGGTGCCTTGTCGAACTCGGCCAGCAGTTGGCTGCGGACCTTGGCGACAACAGTCTTGGCCTCGCCGGCCGTGTCGTTGGCGGTGTGGGCCTGGATGTGCAGGACGAGCACCCGGAGACCGCCGGAGATGTCGCGCGCCTCGGTTCGCACCGTCGCGATCCGATCGGACACGGTCGGGACGGTTGCCCGACCGATGAGAACGCCGACTGCGAGCCCAACGACGACGGCAATCGCGGCCACCACGATCAGCCGGCGGCGGCGCCGCGATTCCGGGATGTACAGGGCCACCAGTCACTCCTGTCCGATGACGATGACGGCATCCGAACCGACCTCGTCGGCGGCCGCACGGATCACGGCTGCGGCGTCGGGCTGCGGGATCTGAACCACGCGTGAGCCTGCCACGAGCCACGCCGCGGGCGCCCGCATGCGCGACGTCGCCCGCTCGAGCGCCTCGGCGACAGCCTTCACCGGCGCGTCGGCCGGCAGTTCCGCGCCCGTGACGTCCAGCACGACGTCGCCGTAGCGGTCCAGCAGGACGACCCGGCGCCGGGCCGGCTCGGCGCCGACCCAGAACCGGCCGACCGGGCGCGCCGGCGGCGGGCAGCCGGCCGACGCCAC
>JAVHVB010000328.1:0-2989 GCA_032160775.1 Pseudonocardiales bacterium
CGGCGCGGCCGACGACGACTTCGACGACGACGACGCCGGACTGGACGACGCCGAATCTGACGAGCTGTGCCGGGTGCTCGGCGCACTGCCGGTCGAGTGCGTTGTCCGCGCGACAGGTGTCGTGTGACCAGCCGCTCGCGGTGCCTCGCTGCCGTCCGACGTCGCGATCTTCACGGTGAGGATGAGCAGGACGAGCACCGCGCCGATCGCGGCGAGCAGGAAGAGTCGGCGGCGCCAGTACACCGACGGTGGTTGCGAACCAACAGGCTGAAACATGTTGCTGCCACGCTAGCTGCTGCCCTTTCGGTACCCGTGCCGACGCGCGGAGACCGGTGCCCGGCGGGCGTGCGAGGATGCCGCCGATGCTCTCGCTCGCCCCGCCGCTGCTCGCCTGGTACGCCCGGGAGGCGCGCGAGCTGCCCTGGCGGGCCAGCGATGCCACGCCTTGGGCGGTGCTCGTCAGCGAGGTGATGCTTCAGCAGACGCCGGTACGCCGCGTGCTGCCCGCGTACGAGGCTTGGCTGGCCCGCTGGCCGACGCCGGCGGGGCTGGCCGCGGACTCTCCCGGCGAAGCCGTGCGCATGTGGGGCCGGCTCGGCTACCCGCGCCGGGCGCTGCGCCTGCACGCCGCCGCCACGCAGCTCCGCGACCGGCACGGGGGCGAGCTGCCCACCACGGTCGCGGACCTGGAGGCGCTGCCCGGCGTCGGGTCGTACACCGCGCGCGCCGTGGCGGCGTTCGCCTACCGGCAGCGGGTGCCGGTCGTGGACACGAACGTGCGGCGGGTGATCGCGCGCGCAGTCAGCGGCCGCGCCGCCGCGGGGCCGCCGTCGACCGCGCGGGACCTCGCGGCGGTCGACGCGCTGCTGCCGGCCGATCCGGAGGAGGCCGCCCGGTTCAGCGTCGCGCTGATGGAACTGGGCGCGCTGGTCTGCAAAGCCGGTGTTCCGCGCTGCGCCGAGTGCCCGCTCGCGGCGCGGTGCGCCTGGCGGCTGGCCGGCTGTCCCCCGCACACCGTGCCGAGATCGAAGCCCCAGGGATTCGCCGGCACCGACCGCCAGGTGCGCGGCCTGCTGATGTCTGTCCTGCGCGACGCGGCCGGGCCGGTCGGCAAACCGGCGCTCGACCTGGTGTGGGCCGACGCTGCTCAGCGCGAGCGGGCGCTGGGCAGCCTGCTCGCCGACGGCCTCGCCGTCCGCGCATCGGACGGCCGGTTCGCGCTGCCCTGAACCGGGTCGGGCTCAGTGGTGCAGGTGGGTGTGTGCCTGGTCCGCGATGCCCGCGAGGTGCTGAAGCGCCATGCTGCCCTGGGTGCTCATCATGATCTGGTCGTTCTGATGCAGCCACTGATCGATCTCCCCGAACAGGTGCCACGCGCCCTGCACGACCTCGTCGCGGGCCTGATGGAACTGTGCCTCGGTGCCGGCGTCCTCGCCGGTGCCGATCCAGGTGTGCGCGCTCGCGGCGAGGTGGTCCTCCCAGTGCCCGTCCGCGTGCACGACGGAGTTGGCGATGGTGATCACCGTAGGCAGGTTCTGCACGACCTCGGCCGGCGTGGACGACCCGGAGAGCAGCATGACCGCTTCGGAGAGCTGCGACTTCGCAGTGTGCAGGTGGGCGACTTGGTCGTGCGTGAGTGCCATCAGGTTCGGCCCGTGCGGACCGTCGTGGTGCGGCAGCACCTGGGACGGGTCGAGGCTGCCCGGGATCGGCACGTCGTGCAGCGGGTTGTGGACCGTCCCGCCCTTCCAATGGCCGTGCTCGTCCCACGTGCCCTCTAGGCCGTAGTAGTCCGCCGGCAGTTGCAGGTCCGGCACCGACTGCCGTTCGTCCGCACCGCCGTGATAGTCGGCATTGCTCGGGGTGTGATCGTCGCCGTCGCCCATCGTCGATCCCCTTCCGTCCTGGCGGCGAGGATAGCGACGGACACCCCTTGCGCAGAACTGCGCAAGGGGTGTCCGAAAGGGCAGAACGACGGTTACTCGGCGGTGATACCCGCCGGCGGGATCTCGGCGTCGAGCGCGATCGCGGCGGTCGGCTTCGGCTCGCCGCGGAAGCTGAACTTCTCCGGGCCGTCCTTCTTCAGCGGGTCGGCCGGCTCGGAGCCGATGACCACGATCTGGCCGGGGCCGATCTCGCCGAACAGAATCTTCTCCGACAGCGGGTCCTCGATCTCGCGCTGGATGGTGCGGCGCAGCGGCCGCGCGCCGAGCACGGGGTCGTAACCCTTCTTCGCGAGCAGCGCCTTGGCACCGGCGGTGAGTTCGATGCCCATGTCCTTGTTACGCATCTGGACGTCGAGCCGCGCCGTCATCAGATCGACGATGTCGACGATCTCTTCCGGCGTGAGCTGGTGGAACACGATGATGTCGTCGATGCGGTTGAGGAACTCCGGACGGAAGTGCTCCTTGAGCTGCTCGTTGACCTTCTGCTTCATCCGGTCATAGTTCGACTCGGTGTCGTTCGCGGCCTGCAGGCCGAAGCTCACCGACTTCGAGACGTCCCGGGTGCCGAGGTTGGTCGTCAGGATGAGCACGGTGTTCTTGAAGTCGACGATGCGGCCTTGGCCGTCGGTCAGCCGGCCGTCCTCGAGCACCTGCAACAGCGTGTTGAAGACGTCCGGATGCGCTTTCTCGACCTCGTCGAAGAGCACCACGCTGAACGGCTTGCGGCGCACCTTCTCGGTCAGCTGACCGCCCTCGTCGTAGCCGACGTATCCGGGCGGGGCGCCGACGAGCCGGGAGACCGTGTACCGGTCGTGGAACTCCGACATGTCGATCTGGATGAGCGAGTCCTCGTCACCGAACAGGAACTCGGCCAGCGCCTTCGACAGCTCCGTCTTACCGACGCCGGACGGGCCGGCGAAGATGAACGAGCCACCGGGCCGCTTCGGGTCCTTCAGCCCGGCACGGGTGCGCCGGATCGCCTGCGAGACGGCCTTGATCGCCTGCTGCTGGCCGACGACCCGCTTGTGCAGCTCGTCCTCCAT
>JAVHVB010000329.1:0-12104 GCA_032160775.1 Pseudonocardiales bacterium
TGCCGCTGCTGGGCGACGCCGCCCGGATGATCGGCGCCACCATCCGCAACACCACGAACCCGACGATGCTGGAAGCCGGCTACAAGGCCAACGTCATCCCGTCCAAGGCCGAGGCCACGATCGACGCGCGCTTCCTGCCCGGCCAGGAGGACGCCATGATCGACACCATCGACGAGCTGCTGGGCGAGGGCGTCGAGCGCGAGTTCATCGTGCGCGACATCGCCGTCGAGACCGGCTTCGAGGGCGCCCTCGTCGAGGCCATGTGCGCCGCGCTGAAGGCGGAGGACCCCACTGGCCATCCGCTGCCGTACCTGATGAGCGGCGGCACCGACGCGAAGTCGTTCTCGACCCTCGGCATGCGTTGCTACGGGTTCTCGCCGCTGCTGCTGCCGCCGGACCTGAACTTCATGTCACTGTTCCACGGCATCGACGAGCGGGTGCCGATCGAGGGGCTGAAGTTCGGCGTGCGGGTGCTGGACCGGCTGCTGTCCAACTGTTGACCCTGTTCTGTCGGCGGGGGATGGAAGGCTGACCGCGTGCTGCCGCTCGCCGACGTCGCTGCCGCGTCCGCAGAGGTAGGCAGCACGTCGTCGCGGTTGGCCAAGATCGCGCGGCTGGCCGAGGTGCTCCGCGCGGCGGCGCCGGACGAGGTCGCGACCGTGGTGGCGTGGCTGTCCGGTGAACTGCCGCAGCGCCAGATCGGCGTCGGCTGGGCGTCGCTGCGGTCGCTACCCGAGCCGTCCGACGCACCCTCGCTCACCGTGGCCGGCGTGGATGCCACGCTCACCGAGATCAAGGCCGTATCCGGCGCCGGCTCGCAAGGCCGACGCGCAGCGCTGCTCGCCGACCTGTTCGGGGCGGCGACCGACGCGGAGCAGATCTTCCTGCGCCGGCTGCTGGGCGGCGAGCTGCGCCAGGGCGCGCTGATCGGCGTCATGGCCGACGCCGTGGCCCGCGCCGCGAACGTCCCCGCGGTCGACGTCCGCCGCGCGGCCATGCTCGGCGGCGATCTGCCGCGGGTCGCGGCGGATGCGCTGACCCGCGGCGCCGATGCCCTCGCCGAGTACCGGCTCGAGGTCGGCCGGCCGGTCGGCCCGATGCTGGCGCAGACCGCGACCGGTGTCGCCGACGCGCTCGAGCGGCTCGGCGGCGAAGCGGTCTTCGAAGCGAAGCTGGACGGCGCCCGGGTGCAGATCCACCGCCGCGGCGACGACGTCTCGATCTACACCCGAAGTCTGGACGACGTGACCGCGCGCCTGCCCGAGGTCGTCGAGGCGACGCTGGCCCTGCCCGTCACGACGCTGATCGCCGACGGCGAGGCGATCGCGCTGCGGCCGGACGGCCGCCCGCACAAGTTCCAGGTCACCGCGTCCCGGTTCGGCCGCAGCGCGGACGTCGCGGCGGCCCGATCGGCGCAGCATCTGTCCGTCTTCTACTTCGACCTGCTGCATGTCGACGGCGCCGACCTGCTCGACGCGCCACTGTCCGAACGGGCCGCCGTCCTCACCGAACTCATCCCGCCGGGCCAGCGGGTCGACCGGTTGGTGACCGGCGACGTCGAAGCGGCGCAACGCTTCCTCGACGCCACGCTGGCCGCCGGGCACGAGGGCGTGCTGGCCAAGGCGCCGGCCGCGCCATACGAGGCCGGTCGGCGCGGGGCGAGCTGGCTGAAGATCAAGCCCGTGCACACGCTCGACCTGGTCGTCCTCGCGATCGAGTGGGGCTCGGGGCGGCGGACCGGGAAGCTGTCGAACATCCACCTCGGCGCGCGTGACCCGAAGACCGGTGGCCTCGTCATGCTCGGCAAGACCTTCAAGGGCATGACGGACGCGATGCTCGCCTGGCAGACCGAGCGCTTCCTCGAACTCGCCGACGGGCCGACGGACGGCTACGTGGTGCACGTCCGCCCCGAGCAGGTCGTGGAGATCGCGTTCGACGGCGTCCAGGGCTCGACGCGGTACCCCGGCGGCATGGCGCTGCGCTTTGCGCGGGTCGTGCGCTATCGCGACGACAAGCGTCCCGACGAAGCCGACACCATCGACACCGTCCGCGCCTTCTACAACCGCTGAATCAAGTGGACGTTGTTGCGGATAGGGGGCTATAGCCCCAGATTCGCAACAAGATCGTCACACGGAGAGACCGGGCAGCGGCACTGCGCTGGCGCGCCGTTTGCGGCGCAGCGTCACCCGGCGGCTGCCGTCCACGTAACGCACGACGCGCGCGAGTTCCCAGCCGCCGAACTCGGCGTGCAAGCTGAGCTGCGCCGCTGCGATGGTCCGGCTGGTGTCCGCCGGGATCCGCAGCGGCGCGTACTCCCAGTCGGGATCTGCACCGTCCGTCATCAAGCGCCATTGAACGCTTTTCCGCGCGGGTCCACCACCCGGTCGGCGGAACTTTAACCGGCCAGTACGCCCGCGAGCAGCATCTCGACCAGCCGGCGCCCGCGGGCTGCCCGGGTGGCGCCTTCGGTGCCGTACAGCTCGAGCGCGGCGTCGAGTCCGGGTTCGAAGGGCGCGAGCGCGAGGTGGGGGAGGACGAGCACGAGCAGCGACAGCAGGGCATCGAAGTCGGCGTCGGCCCGGAACTCGCCGCGGGCCACCGCCGCGTCGAGCAGCGGACGGACCCCCTTGGCGTAGAGCCGGTGGACGGGCTCGCGCACCGCCTGGCGCACCTCGGGGTCGAGCTCCATCGTGGTGGCCGCGGTGACCGCGCGCTCAAGCGGGTGGCCGGCCATGTAGTCGATCCACAGCTCGACCAGCTTGCCGAAGTGATCGACGACCGAGCCGTGCTCGGGCGGCTCCAGCGAGGCCTCCATCGCGGCATAGACACGTAGCGAGGTGAACTCGGCGACGTGCGCGAAGAAGTCGAACTTGTCGTCGAAGTACTGGAACAACGAGCCCTTCGCCACGCCGGCGTCCCGGGCGATGACGTTCAGGCTGCCCCCGGAGTAGCCGTGCCGGCCGAACTCGGCCATCGCGGCATGCAGCACCCGTTCCCGGCGGTCAGCGTCGAGGTTGGCCCAGGTCGGCCGGGGCATACGCCCTCCTCCCGTCGCCGTGCCGTTTGCGCTCCTGTCGTCGCAATGCCATTATGACCACCTGGTCATATCGACGCAAGGGGCGGAACGTGACAGCGGAAGTCTGCGTGATCGGTGCGGGGTCGTCGGGCATCGCGGCGTGCCAGGTACTCCAGGAACGCGGCATCGAGTTCGACTGCTACGAGGCGGGCTCCGAGGTCGGCGGCAATTGGCGCTACCTGAACGACAACGGCATGTCCTCGTCGTACAAGTCGCTGCACATCAACACCTCGCGCGAGATCATGGAGTACAAGTCCTTCCCGATGCGCAACGACTACCCGACCTACCCGAACCATGCGCAGATCGCCGAATACTTCGACCGTTTCGTCGACCATTTCGGCTTCCGGGCCAACATCCAGTTCAAGACCGAGGTCGTGTCGGTGGTCCCGGTCGACGACGGTTCGTGGGACGTATCGGTGCGCAAGCGCGGCGGCAAACGGCTCGCCAGGAAGCGCTATGCGGCCGTGCTCGTCGCCAACGGCCATCACTGGGACCCGCGCTGGCCCGAGCCAGCCTTCCCGGGCGCGGACACGTTCACCGGTAAGCAGACACACGCCCACTACTACAAGACGTTCGACGACTACCGAGGCAAGCGCGTGCTGGTGCTCGGCATCGGCAACTCGGCCTGTGACATCGCGGTGGAGACGTCCAGGGTCGCCGAGCGAACCTTTCTTGCGATGCGGCGCGGGGCGCATGTCGTGCCGAAGTACCTCTTCGGGATCCCGACCGACCACCTCACCACTTCTCCGCTGGGCCACATGCGGTACAGCGCCGTCCAGCGCGGGATCGCCGGGCTGATCATGCGGCTGGCGCGCGGCAACGTGACGAAGTACGGGCTGCCCGAGCCCGATCACAAGATGGGCCAGGCGCATCCGACGATCTCCGACGACCTCCTCGTCCGGCTCGGGCACGGAGACATCACCGTCAAGCCGAACATCGACCGGCTGGCCGGCGACACCGTCCACTTCGCCGACGGCACGGCCGAGAAGATCGACATCGTCGTCTACTGCACCGGGTACAAGATCAACTTCCCGTTCCTGGACGAGTCGGTGATCGCGCCGACGGACAATGAGGTCTCGCTGTTCCACCGCGTGGTCGACCCGGCGCACCCGGGCCTCTACTTCCTCGGACTCGTGCAGCCGCTCGGCGCGATCATGCCGCTGGCCGAGGCGCAGTCGGCGTGGGTGGCGGACCTGCTCGAGGGCAAGGCCACGCTGCCGTCCGCGGCCGAGATGCAGCGCGAGATCGACGAGTACCACCGCTCGTTGCAGAAGCGGTACGTCAAGTCGAAGCGGCACACTATCCAGGTCGACTTCGTCGAGCATCTGGACGAGCTCAAGAAGGAACGCGCGGCCGGCGCGAAGCGCAACGGCCAGTCCCGCGCCCTGCCGGCCCCGTCACCCGCGCGAATCGCCGGCTGACCCGCGAGTGGTCAGGCGGTGGGCGGCGGGACGTACTCGCGGAGCAGCGGGACGAGGCGGGTGCGGCGCGGGAGCGCGCCGACCTGACGCACCGCCCGCGCGACCGCCGGACCCGCGGCGTGCACGATCGACAGGTGCCGCTGCGCCCGGGTGAGCGCGGTGTACACGAGCGGCCGGGACATCAACCCGCCCGCCTCCGAGGTGAGCACGACGACCACCGCCGGGAACTCCGAACCCTGCGCCCGGTGCACGGTGATCGCCCAGCCGTGCAGGAGATCCGCCAGCGCCTTGCCCTTCACCTCCGCCGGTCCCGACGCGAAGCCCACCGTCACGGTGCCGTCGACGTCGACCTCCTCGACGAGACCCACCTCGCCGTTCGCGTACCCGAACGGTTCGGCCTCGAGGTGATTCGCGGTCGCCACCACCCGGTCGCCCGGGTCGAAGCGGCGCTTGCCGGTACCCGGGTTGAGCCGGGCCTTCAGCACCCGGTTCAGCTCCTGGGTGCCGGCCGGCCCGCGGTGCACCGGCGTCACCACCTGCACCTGCTCGACCGGGATTTCCAGCGCTCGCGGGATGGAGTCGGTCACGAGTTGCACCACGCGGTGCGCGGCGTCGGCCGACCCGCGGGCCGCGACGATCACCACCTCGCGGGTCGGGTCGGTGACCGGCGGCAGCTCGCCCTCACGGACCGCCGTTGCGAGCCGGGCGATCGTGCCGCCCTCGGCCTGGCGGTACAGCGTGGCCAGTGACGTGACCGGGACGATGCCCGAGTCGATGAGATCGCCCAGCACCCGGCCAGGGCCGATGGAGGGCAACTGCGCCGCGTCGCCCACGAACACGAGGTGCGTGCCGTCGGCGCAGCCCGCCAGCAACGCCTCGGCGAGCTCGACGTCGAGCATCGAGGCCTCGTCCACGACGACGAGATCCTGCTCCAGCGGCGACTCCTCGTTGCGCGCGAAGCCGCCGTCGAAGCTCACCCCGTCGCCGGACTGTCGCGGCTGCGCGCCGAGGAGCCGGTGCAGCGTGGACGCCGGTGCCGAGCACAGCTCCTCGAGCCGCTTCGCCGCGCGCCCGGTCGGCGCGGCGAGCGCCACCGACCGGCCCGCGGCCTCGGCCAGGGTCACCAGCGTGGCGACGGTGCGGCTCTTGCCGGTGCCCGGGCCGCCGGTCAACACGGTCACCCCGCCGCGCAGGGCGGCGGCCACCGCGTCGCGCTGTGCCTCGTCCAGGGTCGGGGTCTTGCGCTTCGGCACCTTGATCGGCTCGGCGGTGGCGAGCAGGCGCGCCACGCCCTGCGCGATCGCGTCCTCGGCCTCGGCGTAACGGGTCAGGCCGACCAGGCCCTCATCGGACTCGACGACGACGGCCGCGGAGACCGCGGCGGCGATGGCCGCTTCGGGATCGCCCGCACCGAAGTCGACGAGCGAGTCGGCGACCGCCTGGCGGGACGACACCGTGTGCCCGTCGCGCGCGTGCCGGGCGAGCACCCACCCGACGAGTGCCCGCGCCCGCCGCGCGTCGTCGCGGGTGACGCCGGGCAGCGCGGTCCGGGCGACCCGGTCCGCCTCGCCCGGTGCGACGCCCCACACCGAGAGCAGCCGCCACGGGTCGTCGCGCAGCAGCCGCGGCGCGGCCGGCCCGAGCAGGTCGACCACCCGGCCGGCGACCCGCGCGTCCAGCCCGGCCGGCACGATCACCGTCGCGACCTCGTAGACCGGAGCCGCGCCGATCCACGACGAGAGCAGCCGCCCGGCCCGGAGCGCACCGACCTTGGGCAGCAACCGCAGCGATTCCGCGGTGACGTCCTCCGGTCCGTTGATCCCGGCGTCCTCGAGTGCCCCGGCCAGGGTCCGGCTCAGGCCCGGCCACAGACTCGCCGCGCAGAACGCGGCGAATACGGGATCGGTGTCGGTCAGCGCACGTCCTCGGGGTAACCGATGACCGGCGCGGACACGTCGTCGAGCGCATCGTGGATCTCGCGGGGCATATCGAGGGTCTCGCTGACCAGGGCGCCGGTCAGCTGGCCCAGGGTGCGCGCGCCAAGGATCGGCGCGGTGACGCCGGGCCGGTCGCGCAGCCACGCAAGCGCAACCGCCACCGGCGAGGTGGCCAGCCCCTCGGCCGCCGTGGCGACGGCTTCGACGATTCCGCCGGCCTCGTCGGCGGCCACCAGGTCCGGCCGGGTGCCGATCGCGGCGCGGGAGTCGGAGGGGATTCCGTCGCGGTACTTACCGGTCAGCACGCCACCGCCGAGCGGAGACCACGGGAAGATGCCGACGCCCAGCTCGAGACAGGCGGGCACGACCTCGCGCTCGATGCCGCGGTCGACGAGCGAGTAGCGCACCTGGTTGGCGACGATCGGCGCACGTCCCGGTACGGCGCGCTGCCAGGTCGCCGCGCGCGCGATGCGCCAGCCGCCGTAGTTCGAGACGCCGGCGTAGCGGACCCGGCCGGATGACACGGCGTAATCCAGTGCGGCGAGGGTCTCGTCGAACGGGACGGAGTCGTCGATGAAGTGGACGTACCAGAGGTCGAGGTAGTCGGTCTGCAGCTTGCGCAGCGACGCGTCGAGCTGGCGCAGCAGCGCGCCGCGCGACGCGTCGACTGTCCGGCTGTCCGGGGTGCGGGTGATACCCGCCTTGCTGGCGATCACCAGGTCGACGCGCGGCACCACATCGGTGATCAGGTGGCCGAGCAGCGACTCGGCCTCGCCGTAGCCGTAGGAGGCGGCGGTGTCGATCAGCGTGCCACCGGCGTCATGGAAGGCGACGAGCTGCGCGGCGGCCTCGTCCGCGTCGGTCTCGACACCCCAGGTCATGGTGCCGAGGCCGAGGTGCGAGACCTGCAAGCCGCTGCGGCCGACTTTGCGCTGCTTCACGGCTGAAAACTACCTGCATGGTGCGCAAGGTCTGCACCTGGTGCTCGCTAGGGTTGCCCCGTGAGCGGAGCGAACCAATGGGTGTGCGCAGCCCTTTGGCGGCCGAACCGAGCGAAGCGAGGGTAGGCCGGTGCAACTCGGACTCAACGTGGGCTACTGGGGGATGCGCGGCAGCAGTGCCGACGACCTCGCGCTCGTGTTGGAGGCCGAACGGCTCGGGTTCTCCGTTGTCTGGGCGGCCGAGGCCTACGGCTCGGACGCGGTGAGCGTGCTCGCCTACCTGGCGGCGAAGACGTCCCGGATCGACCTCGGCAGCGCGGTGCTCCAGATCCCGGCACGGACGCCGACCATGACGGCGATGACGGCTGCGACGCTGGACACGCTGTCCGGCGGGCGATTCCGGCTCGGGCTGGGCGTGTCCGGCCCGCAGGTGTCCGAAGGCTGGCACGGCGTGCGATTCGGCAAGCCGCTCGCCCGTACCCGGGAGTACGTCGACATCGTCAATTTGGCCCTGTCCCGCGAACGGGTGCGCTACGACGGGGAGACCTACCGGCTGCCGCTGCCCGACGGGCCGGGCAAGGCGCTGCACCTGATGCTGCATCCGCAGCGACCACACATCCCGGTCTATCTCGCCGCGATCGGCCCGAAGAACGTCGAGCTCGCCGGCGAGATCGCGGACGGGTGGCAGCCGGTCTTCTTCGCGCCCGAACACGCCGAGGTGCACCTGCAGCACCTGCGTGCCGGCCGCGCGCGGGTCGGCAAGGACCTCGCCGGCTTCGACATCTCGGTGACCGTGCCCATCAACGTCGGGGACGACCTCGCCGCCTGCGTCGACCCGATCCGGCCCTACGCCGCGCTCTACGTCGGCGGCATGGGCAGCCGCGAGCAGAACTTCTACAACGCACTCGCCGTGCGGATGGGCTTCGCCGACGCCGCCGCGGAGGTGCAGCGGCTCTACCTCGAGCGCCAGTACGACGCCGCCTCGGCCGCCGTGCCGTTCGAGTTCGTCGACGGCACGTCGCTCGTCGGCCCGGTGGAGCGGATCGCCGACCGGATGCGGGCCTACGCCGAAGCCGGAGTCACCACGTTGTCGTTGGCACCCTATGGAGATACGACCGAGCAGCGCCTGGCCGTGTTGCGGACGGCGGCCGAGGCGATGGAGAAGGCGGGCCTCAACTAGTGAATCTGCTGCAGGCGATCGTCCTCGGCATCGTGCAGGGTCTCACCGAGTTCTTGCCGATCTCCTCGACCGCGCACATCCGCATCGTCCCGGCGCTGTTCAACTGGGACTTCTACAACGGCACGACCAACGACCCGGGCGCGCCGTTCACCGCGATCGTGCAGCTGGGCACCACGCTGGCGGTCGTCCTCTATTTCTGGCGTGAGCTGTTGCACGTCACCGTCGCCTGGTTCCGCGGCCTGTACGACAAGAGCGTGCGCGGCACGCTGGAGTACCGGCTCGGCTGGTACCTCATCCTGGCGACGGTCCCGGTCGGCGTGTTCGGGCTGATCTTCAGCAACCAGATCGAGACGGGCGCACGCAACCTCTGGTTGATCTCCAGCATGCTCATCGGCCTGGGCCTCGTGCTCGGCGCAGCGGAGAAGGTCAGCCGGAAGGAGCGCGAGGAGGAGCAGATCGACACCAAAGACGCGATCGCGGTCGGCGCGGCGCAGGCCCTGTCGCTGATCCCCGGCGCGTCCCGCTCCGGCACGACGATCACCGCCGGGCTGTTCCGCGGTCTCACCCGCGAGGCCGCCGCCAGGTTCTCCTTCCTGCTCTCGATCCCGGCCGTGGTGCTGTCCGGCGGCTACGAGGCCGTGCATCACAACTCGGGGCCGTCACCCGGCGCCGGGCTGATCGGCATCGCGGTCGTGTTCGCGTTCGTGGTCGGCCTGGCCTCGATCCACTGGCTGATCAAGTGGCTGGCGAACCACTCCACCTTCATCTTCGTGTACTACCGCGTCGCGCTCGGCGTGCTCATCATGGTGCTGCTCGCGACCGGCGTCATCGACGCGACGAACTGAGCGCCACATGAACGAGCCTGCGAGTTCATCGATGGGCACAGCTACTGGTCGAACCCCGAGCCGAGCGCGGCGAGGTGAGGGGTGAGCACGGTACTGCTCGTCCGGCACGGCCTCACCGCGATGACCGGGCCGGTGCTCGCCGGGCGTACGCCGGGTGTGCACCTCGACGAGCGCGGGCAGAAGCAGGCGGCGGCGCTCGAGACGCGGCTGGCGACGCTGCCGCTGACGGCGATCGTCACCAGCCCGCTCGAGCGCTGCGTCGAGACGGCCGAGGCGATCCGGCACGGCCAGACCGCCGAGCCGGCCTGGCACGTCGACGACCGGCTCATCGAATGCGGGTACGGCGACTGGACGGGCCGCCCGCTCAAGGACCTGGCCAAGGACCCGCTCTGGAAGGTCGTGCAGACCCAGCCGTCGGCCGTGCACTTCCCGGGCGGCGAGGGGCTGGCCGAGATGGCGGCCCGGGCGGTGACCGCCGTCCGCGCCTGGGACGCCGAGTTCGGCGATGCGGTCTGGGTCGCGTGTACGCACGGCGACGTCATCAAGGCCGTCCTCGCCGACGCGTTGGGGCTGCACCTGGACCAGTACCAGCGGATCGTGCCGGACCCGGCGTCGGTCTCGGTCGTCCGGTACACGAGCACCCGGCCGTACGTGCTGCGGGTCAACGACACCGGCGGCGATCTCACCGGCTTCGCGCCACCCAAGCGGCGACGCCGGCGCAGCACCTCGGACGATGCGACAGTCGGCGGCGGGGCCGGTGGCGGCAGCGTCTGACGTCGCCCGCATTGACTACCCTCGAATCATCATGCGACAGCTGTACCTCTTCGAACGCCCCAGCCGGTTCGTCACCGGAACCGTCGGGGTACCGGGCGAACGCACCTTCTTTCTGCAGGCCGTCGACGGCGCCCGGGTCGTCTCGGTGTCGCTGGAGAAGCAGCAGGTCGTGATGCTCGCCGACCGGATCGAGGAGTTGCTCGACGAGGTCGTCGCCCGCACCGGCACCGCGCTGCCCGCCGGCGACGCCGACAACGACGCGTTGGAGCAGCCCGTCGACGAGGAGTTCCGGGTCGCCGCGATGGGGCTCAAGTGGGACGGCGATGCCGGCCTCGTAGTCATCGAGGCCCAGGCACCGGTCGAGTCGCTCGAGGAGGCCGAGCAGTCACTGCTCGAGGACGTCGAGGACGGCCCGGACGCCCTGCGGGTGCTGATCGAGCCGCCGGCCGCGCGGGCGTTCGTGGTGCGGGCCCGCAAGCTGGTGTCGGCCGGCCGCCCGCCGTGTCCGCTGTGCGGGCAGCCGCTCGACCCCGGCGGCCACGTGTGCGCCCGGCTCAACGGCTATCGCCGCGGCGTGTCCCTACAGCAGTGACCGGCACGTGAACCCGGAAGAACTGACGCCGGCGCTCGCGCTCGCGACCGACGGCAGCCCCGGGGTGAGCCCGGCCGAAGCCCTGGCCCTGCTCGGTGCAGGCGAACTCACCGTTGAGGGGCGGCTCGTCGACGCCTCGAACGCCACCTTCTACTGCGCGGTCAGCGCGCCGGGCCGGACCGCTGCGGCCGTCTACAAGCCGATCGCGGGAGAGCGGCCGCTGTGGGACTTCCCGGACGGCACACTCGCCGAGCGGGAGGTCGCCGCCTACGAGGTTTCGGTCGCACTGGGCTGGCAGATCGTGCCGCCCACCGTGTTGCGCGACGGACCGGCCGGGCCCGGCATGGTGCAGCTGTGGCTGGACGTCGACGACACCGTCCAGCTCACCCGGTTCATCCGGCGCTACGACGACGACCGGCTGCGGCAGATCGCGGTGTTCGACGCGGTCATCAACAACGCCGACCGGAAGGGCGGGCACCTGCTGCCGCTGCCCGACGGCCGGGTGTACGGCGTCGACCACGGCGTGAGCTTCCACGCCGAGGACAAGCTGCGCACGGTGCTGTGGCAGTGGGCCGGCGACGAGCTGCCCGCGGCGACGTGCACCGCACTCGAGTCATTGCGCGCCGACCTCGACGGTGCACTGGGGGCGCGGCTGGGCGAACTGCTGACCCGGCGCGAGGTGTCCCGCACGCGGTCCCGGGTCGACCGGCTGCTCGCCAATCGCCGGCATCCCGAGCCGCGCGGCGACTGGCCGCCGGTGCCCTGGCCGCCCATCTAGCGCGCCGCACCACCCGCCGCGGCCGGGGCGGGCGCCAGATACGGTGGCGCGGTGGATGCCTGGCCGCCCTGCCCCGTCCCCGAACTGCCTGGCACGGCACCGCAACTCCGGCTCTACGACACCGCAGCGGGTGAGGTCCGGCCGACCGCGCCGGACCACACGGCGCGGATGTACGTCTGCGGCATCACGCCCTACGACGCCACCCACCTCGGCCACGCGGCGACCTACCTCGCCTTCGACCTGATCCAGCGGGCGTGGCGCGACGGCGGGCACGCGGTGCACTACGTGCAGAACGTCACCGACGTCGACGACCCCCTGTTGGAACGCGCCACGCACACCGGCGAGAACTGGATGAGCCTGGCCGAACGCGAGGTCCAGCTGTTCCGCGAGGACATGGCGGCGCTGCGCGTGCTGCCGCCGGACGAGTACGTCGGCGCAGTGGAGGCGATCCCGGAGATCGCCGAGGCGATCGGCCGGCTGCTGGACGACGACCGGGCCTACCGCCTCGAGGAGGACATCTACTTCCCGGTGTCGGCCGCCCCCGGGTTCGGCAGCGAATC
>JAVHVB010000330.1:0-3643 GCA_032160775.1 Pseudonocardiales bacterium
ATGTCCGGCTGTCCGTCCTGGGTGACGCCGAGCCGGGTGCCGAGCGCGAGACGGAGGTCGTTGAGCACCTGCAGCCAGCGGCGCGCAGTGTCCGGGTCGGTCAGGTCGATCCCCGCCCCGGCGGCCAGATCGTCGCGGCACGCGTCGAGACGCTCGTCCCGCTCGGCGCGCAGCCCGTCGGCGGTCAGCGAACGGAACTCCGCCTCGGCGACCGGGTCGTCCCGGTAGCCCGCGGGGTTGAGCCGCCGCAGGGCGGCGTCGTCGGCGTCCTCCTCGTCGAGCAGGGCAGCCAGTTCGTCGAACAGAAGGCTGAGCAGTTCGGCTTCCTCGGGGTCGAGCTCGAGGAGCGCGACGCCGTCACCGTCGAGCAGGTTCACGACTGCTGTTCGAGCGTCGCCCACAGCCCGTAGCCGTGCAGCGTGTGCACATCGAGCTCCATCCGCTCGCGGGTGCCGGACGCGACGACCGCACGACCGCGGCGGTGCACATCCAGCATGAGCTTCTCCGCCTTCGCCTTCGGGTAGCCGAACACGGTCATGAACACGTGCGTGACGTAGGACATCAGGTTGATCGGGTCGTCCCAGACGATGGTGATCCACGGCCGGTCCGGGTCGGCGAGCGCGTCGCTCTGCTGCTCCTCGGTGGCCTCGCGCTGAGGCGTCAGCGTGCCCGGCATGCCTCCATCGTGGCACGACCCGCCGGGGCGTTAGGTTTCAGCGTGTGACCGGAACCGACGGCGGGCGCACGGTCCGCGCGCGAGGCGTGGTGCTCGTGCTCGCCGGGGCTCTGCTCACGCTGGCCTCGTACCGGCTGTTCGACTGGTACGACGTGCCCGGGCAGGCGGCGGACTCCACCCGCAGCGTCACGTTCTCCGCGCTCGGGACGAGCGCGGATCAGCTGACCGACGCCGCATTCGCCACCGCCTACTTCGACTGGCTGGCGTGGGTGCTGCTGATCGCCTTGATTCTCATCGGGGTCGCGGCCAACGTGCGCTCGGGACTGACCGATCCGCTGCGGGTCGCCGGGTTCATCGTCGGGCTGGGCGGTGCCGCGAGCACGTACTTCGCGCTGACGACGTACTTCGATGCCGCCGGCTCCGCACACAACGTGTTCGACAACTCCTCCTGGGGCCTCTGGGCGGCATTGGCCGGCTTCCTGCTCGGCGGGGTGGGAGCCGCCCTCGGGCCGGGACGGGCGGCCCGATGACAAGCGGAGCAAACGCTCACCCCCGCTTCGCGGGCCACCGTCTGCCGTTGACGGTGGTCCCGTGACGACCGCGCTGCTGACCGACCGGTACGAGCTGACGATGCTGGGCTCGGCGCTGCGCGACGGCACGGCCGGTCGCCGCTGCGTTTTCGAGGTGTTCGCGCGGCGGCTGCCGGACGGCCGCCGCTACGGCGTGGTGGCGGGGACCGGCCGGCTGATCGACGCGCTGGCCGAGTTCACCTTCGACGACGAGACCGTCGAGCTGCTGCGCGCCGACGGGGTCGTCGACGCCGGCTCGGCCGAGTACCTGCGGCAGTTCCGGTTCAGCGGGGACATCGACGGTTACCCCGAGGGCGAGCTCTACTTCCCGTACTCGCCCGTGCTCACCGTGACCGGAAGCTTTGCCGAAGCCGTCCTGCTCGAGACGCTGACCCTGTCGATCCTCAACCACGACTGCGCCGTTGCCGCGGCGGCGGCGCGGATGGTCACCGCGGCGGCCGGCCGGCCGATCATCGAGATGGGCAGCCGCCGGACGCACGAACAGGCCGCGGTTGCCGCCGCCCGCGCCGCCTACCTGGCCGGGTTCGCCTCGACCTCCAACCTCGCGGCCGCGCGCCGCTACGGCGTGCCGACGGCGGGCACCGCGGCCCATGCGTTCACCCTGCTGCACGACGACGAGCGGGCCGCATTCGCCGCGCAGGTCGATGCCCTGGGCCGCGACACCACCCTGCTGGTCGACACCTACGACATCACCCGCGGCATCGAGACCGCCGTCGCGGTGGCCGGGCCCGAGCTCGGCGCGGTGCGCATCGACTCCGGTGACGTCGGCGTGCTCGCCCGGCAGGCCCGCGAGCAGCTCGACGCGCTCGGCGCGAGAGGCACGAAGATCGTCGTCAGCGGCGATCTGGACGAGTTCGCGATCGCCGCTCTCGCCGCGACCCCGGTCGACGCCTACGGCGCGGGCACCGCCGTCGTGACCGGCTCCGGCGCGCCGACCGCCGGCATGGTCTACAAGCTCGTCGAGGTGGACGGCCGGCCGGTGGCCAAGCGCTCCGAGCTCAAGGGCACCCACGGCGGCCGCAAGACGGCCTTGCGTGCGCACAAACCGACCGGGACGGCGATCGAGGAGATCGTCTCGTCCCTCCCGGAGGCCCGGCCCGGGCCTGGTGAACGATCCGTCCAGCGCCCCCTGGTGCGCGCCGGCCGGCCGGTGGACGACCTGCCCACCCTGGCCGAGTCCCGCGAACATTTGCGCGCGGCCACGGTGACGCTGCCGTGGGACGGGCTGAAGCTGTCCCGGGGCGAACCGGCGATTCCCACCCGGATCGTTTCGGCATCCTGAGGCCCGCGAGTGGGCTTCCAGGGCTCGAGTGGGCGCCTGCGGCGGCCCACTCGGCCCGCAGTAGCCCACTCGCGAGACGAAGATTCCGGCGCGCTGCTGTTGCATCAGATGTGAGAAGCGGTTAAGTAGTCCCCATGACCTCGGGGAACTACGGCCCGCCTGAGGGCGGCCAGCCACCACAGGGACCACCCTCGTTCGGCGAGCAGCCACCGCCGCCCGGCTACGGGCCGCCGCCCGGCCCTCCGGCCGGTGCGCCACCCGGCCCTCCGGCTGGTGCGCCCGCGGGCTACGGCCAGCAGCCGCCGGGCGGCTTCGGCCAGTACCAGCAGTACGGGCAGCCCGCGCAGCAGACACCCGGGCAGTACGGCGGCCAGCAGTACGGCGCTCCGCAGCCGTATCAGATGGGCACCGTCAGCCGGCAGTTCGGCATCGTGGGCACGGTCCTCGCCGTCCTCGGCGCGGCCGCATGCGTCGTCTCGTTCACCGCGCTCGACTGGTTCAAAGAGCTGGGCAACGGGAAGTTCAGCGACCTCTCCGACCTGACCGGCCAGGACGGTGCCGGCGCCACCGGGATAGCCACGCTGTACTTCGGCTGGCTGGCCTGGGTGCTGCTCGCCGCCGCGGTGGTCGCCGCGATCCTGGCGAACCTGCCCAGCGGCGTCAGCTCAGCGATGCGGCCGATCGGCGCACTTCTCGGGCTGGCGGGTATCGGCGCGACGCTGTGGGCCGTCGGGATCGCGCACGGGCGCGGCTGGACGTTCTTCCTCAAGCGTGCCGACATCGGGTTCTATGTCGCACTCGGCGGCTTCCTGCTCATCACGATCGGCGCGCTGATCGGGCCGCGCCGAGCGGTCACCACCACCTAGCGGACGTCAGCCGCCGCTTCGGCGACGTCGGCCCCGGAGATGCCGAGCACGAACAGCACGGTGTCCAGGTAGGGCAGATTCACCGAAGTGTCGGCTGCCGCACGCAGCGCCGACTTGGCGTTGAAGGCCACCCCGAGCCCCGCCGTTTCGAGCATGTCGATGTCGTTGGCGCCGTCGCCGACCGCCACCGTCTGCGACAGCGGCACGCCGAACTGCGCCGCGAACCGCG
>JAVHVB010000331.1:0-7408 GCA_032160775.1 Pseudonocardiales bacterium
CGGACCTCGGCCAGGCGGTCGCGGCGATCGTCGTGAGCGACGGCGCGGACGAGGACGAACTGCGTGCCTTCGTCGCTGCCCGGCTCGCGTACTACAAGGTGCCGGCGCACTGGCGACTGACGCAGACACCACTGCCACGCACCGCCACCGGAAAAGTCATTCGCACCGCCCTGTCTCTCGGTCCGAACCTGACCGACAACCTGGTGGCGGCTAGAGAGACCGAGCGGAACTGACGGTGGCGTATTACGTCGACACGTCGGCGCGCACCAAGCTCGTCGTAGCCGAGGCGGAGACCAGGGCTCTGCGAGCATGGCTCCGGAGGGCACGCTGAATCCATGGCCCATACTCACCGGCTCGACCTCGACGACCCCACGCTGCGCGAGTGGGACGCCGTCGTCCTGTCGTCCGACGCCGAGAACGGCATCGTGCTCGACCGGTCGGCGTTCTACCCGGGCGGCGGCGGCCAGCCACCGGACGAGGGCGTGCTCCTGTGGGGCGGCGTGCGCACCCGTATCGCCGGCACCCGCAAGGGCGACGAGCAGTACCTGAGGCCGGTCGAGGGTGACCCGCTGCCGCCGGTCGGCACGGCGGTGCGCGGCGCGCTGGACGACGAGCGGCGCACGTCGCTGATGCGCACGCACTCGGGGCTGCACGTGCTGTGCGGCGTCGTGTTCCGCGACTACGGCGCGCTGGTGACCGGCGGCAACATGGAGCCACTCAGCGCGCGGATGGATTTCGACATGACCGACGTGCCGGAGGGGTTCCGCGATCGCGTGGCCGAGGCGTGCAACGCCGAGATCGCCGCGGACCGGGCGATCCAGGTGTCGTCCCTGCCGCGCGAGGAGGCGTTCGCAATCCCGGACATCATCCGCACCGCGACGAACCTGGTGCCGCCCGAGGTAGAGGTCGTCCGGATCGTCGACATCGTCGGGCTGGACACCCAGGCCGACGGCGGCACGCACGTCGCCTCCACGTCGATGATCGGACGGATCGAGGTCACCAAGCTGGAGAACAAGGGCAAGGGTTTCCGCCGCATCCGCATCGCGATCGTCTAACCCAAACCGACTACGCGCGGCGGCGGCGTGCCACCTCGGCCAACGTCACGGCGGCCGCTACGGATGCATTCAAAGATTCGGCGGCCGCGGACATCGGGACCGAGACGGTGAGGTCGCACGTCTCGCCCACGAGCCGGGACAGCCCGCGGCCCTCCGAGCCGACGACGATCACGAGCGGCTCGGTCGCCATCTCCAGCTCCCACAGCGGCGTCGTGCCGTCCGCGTCCAGGCCGATGACGAACAGCCCGGCCTCGCGGCACTCCTTCAGCGCGCGGACCAGATTGGTCACCTGCGCGACCGGCACCCGTGCGGCCGCGCCGGCCGACGTCCGCCACGCCGTCGCCGTCACCCCGGCCGAACGGCGTTCCGGAATGACGACGCCGTGCCCGCCGAACGCGAGCGTGGAGCGGATCACCGCGCCGAGGTTGCGCGGGTCGGTCACGCCGTCGAGCGCGACGAGCAGCGGCGGCGCGCCGCTCTGGTCCGCTTCGCGCAGCAGGTCCGGCAGCGCCGTGTACGCGAACGGCGGCACCTGCAAGGCAATGCCCTGATGGAGGATCCCGCCGGTGCGCCGGTCGAGTTCGTTGCGGCTGACCTCGAGGATCGAGATGCCGCGGTTGCCGGCGACGCGCACCGACTCGGTGATCCGCTCGTCGGTCTCGATGCCCTGCGCGAGGTAGAGCGCGGTTGCCGGGACCTTCGCGCGCAGCGCCTCCACCACCGGGTTGCGGCCGACGAGCAACTCGGCGGCCGGCGCCTCCCGCGGCGAACGCCCGGACGAACGACGGTCGGCCGCCGCTGCGCGCCGCGCTGCGGGGTGGCCCTTGCGAGCCTCGGCCGGCGGGGTCGGGCCCTTGCCCTTCAGCGCGCGCTTGGGCTGCCCGCCGGAGCCGACCTGCGGCCCCTTCTTCGACTTGCGGATTGCGCCTTGGCGCTTCGAGTTACCGGCCATCGGACAGACTCCAATGCGGGCCGTCGGCTGTGTCCTCGATGACGACGCCGGCTGCGGTGAGCTGATCGCGCACCGCGTCGGCGGCTGCGAAATCCTTGCGCTCGCGGGCAGCGCTGCGCTGGGCGAGCGCGACCTGGACGAGCGCGTCCACCACCGGGGCGAGGTCGGACGACGTCGCCCAGGATGCCGGGTCGAGGCCTAGCACCCGAGTCATCGCCAGCACCTGGCCCAGTGCCTCACGCGCCGTCTCCTTCGCGCCGTCGGCGAGCGCCGTGTTGCCGGCCCGGACGGTGTCGTGCAGTACGCCGAGCGCGGCCGGTACGCCGAGGTCGTCGTCCAGCGCGCGGCCGAACGCGTCCGGCACCTGCCCCTCGGTGGCCTCGACCACCGCACCGGCCTTCTCCACGAAATTCTCGATCCGCCGGTAGGCCGCGGCAGCCTCGTCCAGCGCCGCCGGCGAGTACTCCATGACCGAGCGGTAGTGCGCCGAGCCGAGGTAGTACCGCACCTCGACCGGGCGCCACTGCTTGACGATCTCGCGCACCTGAAGTGTGTTCCCGAGCGACTTCGACATCTTCTCGCCGGCCATGGTCAGCAGCCCGTTGTGCATCCAGTACCGCGCGAACCCGTCGCCGGCCGCGTGCGACTGCGCGAGTTCGTTCTCGTGATGGGGGAAGACGAGGTCGAGGCCGCCGCCGTGGATGTCGAACGTAGAACCGAGGTACTTCGTCGCCATCGCCGAGCACTCGAGATGCCATCCGGGCCGGCCGCGCCCCCACGGGGTTGCCCAGGACGGCTCGCCCGGCTTGGCCGCCTTCCACAGGGCGAAGTCGCGCGGGTCGCGTTTGCGGTCGTCGCCGACCGAGTCCCCGGCCGCCTGCATCTCGTCGACTCGCTGCCCGGACAACGATCCGTAGGACGGGAACGAGCGGACGTCGAAGTACACGTCACCGTCCGCCTCATAGGCGTGCCCGACGTCGATGAGCCGCATCATCAGCTCGATCATCTCGGTGACGTGCCCGGTGGCGCGCGGCTCGTAGCTCGGCGGCAGGCAGCCGAGCGCCTGCTCCGCGGCGATGATCTCCCGCTCGTTGCGGAACGCCAGCGCCCACCAGGGCTCGCCGCCGTCCGCCGCTTTGCCGATGATCTTGTCGTCGATGTCGGTGACGTTGCGCACGTAGGTCACGTCATAGCCGTTGTGCATGAGCCAGCGACGCACGATGTCCATCGCCACCCAGTTGCGCACGTGCCCGATGTGCGGCGGTCCCTGGACCGTGAGCCCGCACAGGTAGATCGACGCTCTGCCCGGCTCGAGTGGTTCGAACGCGCGGACCGACCGGGTCCCGGTGTCGTACAGCTGCAGACTCACCCGGCAATCCTACGGACGGGCCGATTCGCGTGTTTGTGATCCGGACGAGCGGGTAGGCCTTAACCATCGCGAATGCGACCAGGAGGAGGCCATATATGACCACGGTGACCAAGTCGATCGACGTCCACGTTCCGATCTCGACCGCCTACAACCAGTGGACCCAGTTCGAGACGTTCCCCGAGTTCATGGGCGGCGTCGAACAGGTCAGCCAGCTCGATGACCGGCATCTGCACTGGAAGATCAATGTCGGCGGCCAGGCGCGTGAGTTCGATGCCGAGATCACCGAGCAGCACCCCGAGGAACGGGTCGCGTGGAAGAGCACCGACGGCAAGACGCACGCCGGCGTCGTCACCTTTCACAAGTTGACGCCCGACGAGACGCGGGTAACGGTCCAGCTCGACTGGCAACCGGAAGGGATAGCCGAGAAGGCCGCCGCGCTCGTCTCCATCGATGACCGTCAGGTGGCGAGCGACCTCGACCGGTTCAAGGACTTCATCGAGAATCGGCAGAAGGAAACCGGTGCCTGGCGCGGCGACGTGCCGCGCGAGGCCTGATCCTCAGATCTCAGTCGGTGAGTACGGAGCGCCGGGAGCAGCAGCTCCCGGCGTTCCTGCTGCTGCGCTAGTCCCCGCTGCGGCGGGGTGCTCGTCCCAGCGCCAGTTGAGCATGGAACTGGCCCAACCCTGCTCCGGGCTGGGCGCGTGGGCGACTGCGTTCTCGACGTGATTTCGCGCCTCGGCGTAGTGGCGCGCCTGGTAAGCCATCGCGCCGAGGTAGTAGTGCGCACGGCCCTTCTCCGACTCCGGTCCCTCGAGGTGCAGGGCGGCCTGAAATGCGGTCTGGGCCCCCGTCGCATCACCGTTCTCGTAGGCGATCACGCCGGCCGCCACCTGAGCGGACGCCGGCGACTGATCGGCGGCCGTAGCCTCCCCGCCACCGAGGGCATGGATGCGCTCGTGCACATAGGCGATCTCGTCGGCACTGCTGAGCAGCGACAGGGCCTCCTCGTAGCTCGTCCGGGCTTCGGCGGTCTTGCCGAGATGCTCGAAGCTCGTCCCACAGCTCTTGTACACCGAGCCGAGTTGCCCGGTGTTGATCGCGGTGCTCTGTGAACAGGCTTGCAACAAGCCGATCGCGGTCTGGTGGTCGCCTGCGGTCGCCGCGGCTCCCGACGCGTCGAACCAGGCGTACAGCTCCTCAGCCGTCGCCGGAACCTGGTCGGCGCTCGGCGTCCGATCGTGCGTCGTCGCGTTGGTCAACGCGTGCAGGGCCTCGACCGCCGCGGGTTCGCTGGACGCCTGGAGATAGCTGACCGCCTCGTCGATGTGACCGCGCACCTGCGAGATCAGGCCCAGCCGCAGGCAGGCGTGGCTGCGCTGCTGCTCGGTGGCGAGGTGGGAGTTGCGGACCGAGTGGTACAGGTCGTAGGCATGGTCGCTGTTGCCCGAGTCGTAGGAGGAATCCGCCTCGTGCACGTACTCCGTGCAGTCGTGCTCACTCTCCGGGATCGCGTGCGGGTCAGGGATCGCCATGGCAGCACGGTAGGACGAGTGCGCGCCGTTGTCTCTGCATACCGCTCGAGTTGGCCAGATAGCGCCGAGTCATACGCGTGCCGGATAGCGTGAAGGGCGTGGACGAGGACAAGCTGCGCCCTGAGTCGATCGTCGTCACGGCCGGCCGCCCGCACGAGCCCGGCGCACCGCTGAGCACGCCGATCGTGCTCACCGCGCCCTACCGGCACGGTGCCGACGACGCCAACGCCTACGCCCGCCACGACGTCTCGCCGACCGTCTGCGCGTTCGAGGAGGCGATGGGCATCTTGGAGGGCGGCACCGCGCTCGCCTTCGCCAGCGGTGTCGCCGCGCTCGCCGCGGTAGCCGACGGGCTGCCCGTCGGCTCGGTGGCCGTCGTGCCGGCCGCGGCGTACTCGGGCACGGTGTGGGGCTTCGCCGAGCGCGCCGCACTCGGCCAGCTGACGCTGCGACCGGTCGACACCGCGGACACCGAGGCGGTGATCGCCGCGCTCGAGGGCGCGCAGCTGCTGTGGGTGGAGACGGTGACCAACCCGTTGATGGCGGTACCCGACGTGCCGGCCCTCGCCGCCGCCGCGCACCGGGCCGGCGCACTCGTCGCCGTGGACGCGACGTTCACGACGCCGCTGGGCGTGCGGTCGCTGGACCTCGGCGCGGACATCGTCATGCACTCGGCCACCAAGTACCTGGCCGGCCACTCGGACGTGATCATGGGCGTCCTCGTCGTCCGCTCGGCCGAGCTCGCCGACGAACTGCACAATCGGCGCACCCGCACCGGCGCGATCCCAGGAGCGCTCGAGGCGTACCTGGCAACGCGCGGGCTGCGCACCCTGGCCCTGCGCATGGAACGGGCACAGGCGAACGCGATGACGCTCGCCGAGCGGCTGGCCGGGCATCCGACGGTCAGCCGGGTGCGCTACCCCGGGCTGGCCGACGACCCGGGCCACGCCATCGCCGGGCGCGACCACAACGGCTTCGGCGCAGTGATCTCCTTCGAACTGCACGGCGTCGCCGGTGACGCCGAACGGCTGTGCAACGAGGTGCGGCTGATCAGCCACGCGACGAGCCTCGGTGGCGTCGAGTCGCTCATCGAGCGGCGAGCCCGGCACGAGGGCGACGCCGGCTTCGGCACACCCGAGACACTGCTGCGCTTCTCCGTCGGCATCGAGCACGTCGAGGATCTGTGGGCCGACCTCGTCCAAGCCCTCCACGCCGCCTTCGCCTGACAGGGTTGTCCGCCCCTCGTGACGCGTGGACGTACTGAGGGGCGGACGACTTCTGCTCAGCGGGTGATGAGCGCGGAGGCGATCGCCGCGCGGCCCTCGTCCCGGCCGGTCAACCCGAGCCCGTCGGTCGTCGTCGCGGCCACCGACACCGGCGCGCCGACCGCACCGGCCAGCGCCTTCTGCGCCTCTGCCCGCCTGGGCCCGATGCGCGGCGTCGTCCCGATCAGCTGCACGGCCACGTTGCCGACCGTCCACCCCGACTCGCCGAGCAGCCGCACGACCTCGCGAAGCAGCGTCACCCCGGACGCGCCGGCCCACTTCCGGTCGTCCACGCCGAACACCGCACCGACGTCGCCCATTCCGGCCGCGGTGAGCAGCGCATCGCACGCCGCGTGCGCCGCGACGTCGCCGTCGGAATGGCCGGAACAGCCGTCCACGCCCGGCCAGAGCAGGCCGGCCAGCCAGCAGTCACGGCCGGTCTCGATCGGGTGGACATCCACCCCGATGCCGGTCCTGATCTCGCTCACCCTGGAGCCTCGCTGCGGCGCGACACGCCGCCACTGCCGCCGCAGCGGCGCCAAGGATCAGCGAGCACCGGGAGCCTTGGTACGGGTGACGTCGAGGTCACCGTCGGCGTAGCGGGCGCGCAGCACCTTCTTGTCGAACTTGCCGACGCTCGTCTTCGGCACCTCCTCGATGAACGCCCAGTTCTCCGGGACCTGCCAGCTGGCCACCTTGCCGTCGAGGAACGCGGCGAGCGCGGCCGGATCGACGTCGCCGCGCGGCACGACGCAGGCGAGCGGTCGCTCGGTCCACTTGTCGTCCGGGATGCCGATGACCGCCGCCTCGAGGACGTCCGGGGACGCCGCGAGCAGGTTCTCCAGCTCGACCGAGGAGATCCACTCGCCACCGGACTTGATGACGTCCTTCGACCGGTCGGTCAGCTGGAAGAAACCGCGCGGGTCGATCCGGCCGACATCGCCGGTGCGCAGCCAACCGTCGTGGAACTTTTCCGGTGCCGGGTCGAGGTGGTAGCTGCCGGTGATCCACGGGCCGCGCACCTCGATCTCGCCGACCGCCTCGTCGTCCCAGGGCAGCACGTCGCCCTCGTCGCCGACGATGCGCATCTGCACCCCGGCCACCAGCCGGCCGGACCTGAGCCGCCAGTCCAGCTCTTCCTCCGTACCGGGGGGTACGTCCACCGGCGGGTGCGCCATGCCCCCGACCGGCGAGGTCTCGGTCATGCCCCAGCCCTGGATGATGCGCAGGCCGTA